>NZ_JBIWFQ010000007.1:0-182413 GCF_044763105.1 Lysinibacillus sp. NPDC096212
AGGATCAAACTCTCCATAAAAAGAAATTTGATTAGCTCAAATTGTTTTGCTGGCATCATGTTTGATGTCCAAAATTTTGTTTCGTTCACCAACTCAAGGTTAGCTACTAAAAACTATATTGATTACGTTTTGCTTGTTCAGTTTTCAAGGTTCATTAATCTTTGTTTTAAGTGTCACCTCTTGGCGACTCACTAATAGTATCAAGAATCTAAAACTATGTCAACACTTTCTCGAAAAAAATTAAAAGTCTTTTAAAATCTATTATTCTTCTTCTAAACCACTTTGTTCAGAAGATTAGTTAGCCTTAAATCAGCATTCATCTCACCACCTATAGAGGTAGGAGACTTCTGTAGCTGACGCTTTGCTTTCGCTACAAAAGACACTTGTAGCTGCCGTTTCACTTACCTTACATAAAACATTTGCTGAAAGAAGTGAAATCATTTCAAAGATATCAATTTTCTCGTACTTAGCTAGAGGTTGAAATCTTTGTTGATACTTTGGTTTTATCACCTAAATAATTTATCAATCGAATTAAAAATAAAAAAGGCGAACACCAATGTTAATGGGTTGCCTTTCAACTATTATAAATTTGTTATAATACGTGAAATATAGAAGGTACGATTTTTTCCTAAATCAAATATCTCCCCTGTGTGGCTTAATTTGATAAGTGGTCGAGTTGGTGCAAATTTATTTACAAACATCACTTCGCCTTGTTCCAGATTAGATAGTTCAACTATTGTTCCTAGAGGAAGGTCGGCAACAATATCTATCAGTGCACGAACTACTTTAATATCAAACTTCCCAAATTCAGATTCATTAATCATCTCTATGACTTTAAAGGAAGATTGCTTAGCTCTATACACTCGCTCACAAGTCATTGCATGGAATACATCTGCAACCGCGATAATTTGAGCAAAAGTAGAAATATTAGCGATTTTTTCCCCTTTCGGATAGCCACTACCGTTTAAACGCTCGTGGTGCTGGAAAATAGCCTCTTTCATTGTATCCTTTAAGATTGTTAAATCTTTGACCATATCGTAGCTATAAGTTGGATGCTTATAAATTTCATCAAACTCCTGCTCTGTTAAGGTTGTTTTTTTATCACGGATACGTGGATGAATTTTTGCCATTCCACAATCAGCTAATAACCCTCCAATTGCAACTTGAATTGTAATTCCTTTGTCATAGCCTAATTTTTGTGCAATCACCGAAGAAATCAATGCTGTTGCTACACAATGATGGTACAAATAGTCTTTTGGATTTGAATACTCATTTAATTCAAAAATGATGGTACGATCTTCTAAAACCATTTCTAATAATGGCAAAATAATTTTACGTGCTTTCGTAATATCTACCTTTGCACCAGCTTCCCAATTTTTAAATTCCTTTTTGAATTGCTCAATAGAATTGTCATAAATCTTTTTAAATGTTGGAATAGCCTCTATCGGAACAACTAATTCTGTTTCTTTTATCTCCGATCGAGCCTCTATACCATCTTTATAAACTGGGACTCTCGAAATATTAAAAGCGAAAAAAACTGGTAAATGTTCATGGGAAATTATCGTGTTTTTAAAAATTATTGGATATTGTGTATTAGCAAAAATATCTTCAGAAATTACTTTTCCAACGCGTAACTCTGAAATAGGGATATGTATAGTTTCCACGCAATTAACTCCTCTTCACTATTTCACTTGCTTAAATATAAGGTTAATTTTATTTTATCATGGAATTCAAAATAATTACTTATTTTTCATGATTTATACTAAAAAACCGATGAACGGCAACATTAGCTGTCGTCATCGGTCTTTTATTATTCTTCTACTTGATCATTTTCTTCATTAGATTCTTCGTTAGATTCTTCATTAGATTCTTCATTAGATTCTTCGTTAGATTCTTCTTCTTTTTCAACCTTCGCTACAGTTGCAACAAGCTCTTCATCGCTTAAACGAATTAAACGAACTCCCTGTGTACTACGACCAATTAATGAGATATCATTCACATCCATACGGATTAGCATACCGTTAATTGTGATCAGCATTAAATCTTCCGAGCCATCAACAGTTTTTACAGCTACCATTGGACCGTTTTTATCAGTGATTTGAATTGTTTTTAATCCAACACCACCACGGCTCTGTAAACGATATTCCTCTTCAGAAGTACGTTTACCGTAACCTTTTGCTGTAACAACTAAAATTTCCTGCCCTGGTTCAACGATTTCCATACCAACTACTTCGTCACCATCACGTAGTTTAATACCTCGTACACCACCTGCAGTACGGCCCATTGAACGAATATCATCCTCTTGGAAACGTACAAGCATTCCATCACGAGTACCGATAATCACTTGTTTCTCGCCATCTGTTAAACGAACAGAAATAAGATCATCATCTTCTCGTAAACTTATAGCTATTAAGCCGTTTGTTCGGATATTAGCAAATTGAGATACTGGTGTACGCTTTGTAATACCTGTTTTAGTTGTGAAGATAAAGTATGCATCTTCATCAAATGAACCAACACGGATCATTGCTGTTACTTTCTCACCTTTATCAATATTGAGTAAGTTAACAATCGGTAATCCTTTCGCTGTACGGCCAAATTCCGGAATCTCATAACCTTTTGCTCTAAATACTTTCCCTTTAGAAGTGAAGAACAAAATTGTATCGTGTGTAGATGTATTCATAAGATGCTCTACAAAATCATCTTCATTTGTGCCCATACCTTGTACACCACGACCGCCACGTTTTTGACTGCGATATGTATTCGCAGCTAAACGTTTGACATAACCATTGTGCGTTAAAGTTACAACTGAATTTTCGACTGGGATTAAATCCTCGTCCTCAATCATTTCTAAACCGCCAGAAGTAATTTCAGTACGACGTTTATCGTTAAAGCGTTCTTTTAGTTCTACTATTTCAGTACGAATAATATCAACAATTTTAGCCTCATCCGCTAAAATTGCTTTTAATTCAGCAATTAAAATTTGAAGTTCTTGATATTCTGCTTCAATTTTTTCACGCTCTAATCCACTTAAACGAACTAAACGCATATCTAAAATTGCCTGCGCTTGACGTTCAGATAAATCAAATCGTTCCATTAATTGAGGTTTCGCTTCATCACCACTACGTGAACCACGAATAATAGCAATAATTTCATCGATATGATCAAGGGCAATACGTAAGCCCTCTAAAATATGTGCACGATCTTCCGCTTTTCTTAATTCAAATTCCGTACGACGACGAATAATAACCTTTTGGTGCTCTAAATAATGATACAGCATTTCTTTTAAGCCCATTACTTTAGGTTGACCATTTACTAATGACAGCATATTAATACCGAAGCTCGACTGCATGGCTGTTTGTTTATATAAATTATTTAAAACTACATTAGCATTTGCATCTTTACGAACTTCAATGACTACTCGCATACCACGTCGGTCAGATTCATCACGTAGGTTTGTAATACCATCAATTTTTTTATCGCGTACAAGCTCTGCTATTTTTTCAATAAGCTTAGCTTTATTTACTTGGTATGGTAATTCATGAATAAGAATTGTTTCTCTACCATTTGATTTTTGTTCAATCTCTACCTTTGCGCGAATAATGATCGAGCCACGACCTGTTTCGTAAGCACGGCGAATACCGCTACGACCTAAAATTAATCCACCAGTTGGGAAATCAGGTCCTGGGATGATTTCCATCAATTCTTCTGTTGTGATAGCTGGATTTTCTGAAAGTGCGATCACAGCATCTATCGTTTCACCAAGTTGATGTGGCGGAATATTTGTCGCCATACCAACCGCAATTCCTGCCGCTCCATTTACTAATAAGTTTGGATAGCGACTCGGAAGGACAATAGGTTCCTTTTCTGAACCATCATAGTTATCTGTATAGTCAATTGTGTCTTTATTAATATCACGAAGCATTTCCATCGCTATACGAGACATACGTGATTCCGTATAACGCATCGCTGCCGCTCCGTCGCCATCGACAGATCCGAAGTTACCATGACCATCGACTAGCATGTAACGATAGCTGAAATTTTGCGCCATTCGTACCATTGCATCATAGATGGATGAGTCACCATGTGGGTGGTATTTACCCATTACGTCCCCAACGATACGTGCTGATTTTTTGTACGCTTTATCTGCTGTATTCCCTAGCTCTTGCATGCCATATAAAATACGGCGATGTACAGGCTTTAATCCATCTCGTACGTCTGGTAATGCACGAGAAACGATTACACTCATCGCATAATCGAGGAAGGATGTTTCAATTTCTTTTGTTATATTAACTCCTTTAACACCGGAGCGTTCTTGTTCTGACAAAGTGTAGACCTCCTCTCAAGAAAAATTAAATATCTAAATTAGCGTATACTGCATTTTCTTCGATAAATTGACGACGAGGTTCAACTTCATCGCCCATCAAACGCTCAAATGCTTGGTTTGCTTTAATTGCATCATCTAATTCTACTTGTAACAATGTGCGGTGCTCAGGATCCATTGTAGTTTCCCAAAGCTGCTCTGCATTCATTTCCCCAAGACCTTTGTAGCGTTGCACATTTGGTTTTGGCATTTTTGGTAATCGTTCTAAAATTTCTTTTAATGTTTCTTCATCATAGCAATATTCAACATGCTTACCTTGCTTTACTTGATAAAGAGGTGGCTGTGCAATATAAATATAACCTGCCTCTACGAGTGGTCGAAGGAAACGGAAGAAGAATGTTAGTAGTAATGTGCGAATGTGGGCACCATCGACATCGGCATCTGTCATAATAACAATTTTATGATAACGAGCCTTTTCTAAAGTAAACTCTTCACCAATACCTGTGCCGAATGCTGTAATCATCGCACGAATTTCTGCGTTCGATAAAATTTTATCTAAACGCGCTTTTTCGACGTTTAGTATTTTACCACGTAATGGTAAAATCGCTTGGAAGTGTCGATCACGTCCAGATTTCGCAGATCCTCCGGCAGAGTCACCCTCAACGATATAAATTTCACATTCAGCTGGATTTGTTGATGAACAGTCAGCTAATTTACCTGGTAAACTTGATACTTCAAGTGCACTTTTACGACGTGTAAATTCACGTGCTTTTTTAGCAGCGACACGTGCACGAGCAGCCATTAAACCTTTTTCAACAACTTTACGAGCGACAGTTGGATTTTCTAACATAAATCGTTCAAAACCATCTGAGAATAAGGAGTTAGTAATTTGGCTAACTTCAGAGTTACCAAGCTTTGTTTTTGTTTGTCCTTCAAATTGTGGATCAGGGTGCTTAACTGAAACAATAGCTGTTAACCCTTCACGAACATCCTCACCAGTAAGGTTTGTATCTGATTCTTTTAATAGGCCATTTTTTCGTGCGTAATCATTAATAACACGTGTCAGAGCTGTTTTAAAACCAGACTCATGTGTACCGCCTTCATACGTATTAATGTTATTAGCAAATGAAAAGATATTTGAAGAGAATCCAGCATTATATTGCATAGCAATTTCAACTGAAATACCATCTTTTTCTCCAAGAACATCTATTGGATCATGGATTGGTTCTTTAGATTGATTCAAATGCTCAACATAAGAACGAATACCACCTTCATAATGATACGTAGTAGAACGTTCCTCGCCTTCGCGTTCATCAGCAATTGTAATCTTGATACCACGATTTAAATAAGCTAATTCACGAATACGATGTGCTAAAATATCATATTCATAAACAGTCGTTTCTTTAAATATTTCAGGGTCTGCTTTAAAACGTGTAGTTGTTCCATTATGATCTGAATCACCGATAACCGTTAGCTCTTGCGCAGTTCTCCCACGTTCAAATTTAATTTCATGAATATGACCCTCACGATGAACTTGAACGATCGTCTCAACTGATAGAGCATTTACAACAGATGCACCTACACCATGAAGACCGCCTGATACTTTGTATCCTCCACCGCCGAATTTACCGCCAGCATGGAGCACTGTCATAATAACCTCAACAGCAGGCTTACCCATTTTCTCTTGAATACTTACCGGAATACCACGACCATTGTCTTCTACACGAATCCAATTGTCTTTTTCTATTGTTACTTTTATATCTGTACAAAATCCTGCAAGAGCTTCATCAATACTATTATCAACAATTTCCCATACTAAATGGTGAAGCCCTTTAGAGCTTGTTGAACCGATATACATCCCTGGTCTTTTACGTACAGCTTCTAAACCTTCTAATACCTGTATCTGATCGGCTTCATAAGCTTGATTTTGTAAACCTTCATTCTCTATAGCCACGGCTTTCATCTACTCCTTCATAACATCATTGTGTGTAAATGAATGAACAGTCAACCGAGCTGACTATTACCATTCTTTTGTAATCTAAAAAACTCCCGGGCTAACTTTCTTCAATCGCTCCTTGTTTCACGTGAAACAGCTGTGCATGCTCCATCGTTTCATGGTGAATTCCATCAACACTTGTAGTCGTAACAAAGGTTTGAACTTCACCTTGAATGGTATTTAATAAATGCGATTGGCGATAATCGTCGAGTTCCGACAATACATCATCTAAAAGTAGTATGGGTGTTTCATTTGTTTCTTGTTTAATTAATTCGATTTCAGCAAGTTTTAATGAAAGAGCGGTTGTACGTTGCTGTCCTTGTGAACCATATGTCTGAACATCATAGTCATTTACTAAAAACTGCAAATCATCTCGATGTGGACCAACTAGTGTTACACCTCGATCAAATTCACGCGGCTTAGCTTCTATTAGCTTTTTATGCAAGAAGTTTTCAATTTCACTGGAAGTATGCTCTTTTTCAATACCAGCTACTGTGCGGTATTTAATAGCTAACGTTTCCTTCCCTTGTGAAATACCTGCGTGAATTGGCTCTGCCCACTCCTGCAATAAATCCATAAATTGAAATCTTTTTCGAATAATTTGGGTAGCTGCGTGAATATATTGTTCATTATAAACCTCGTACATCACGTCATCTGGCATAGCTTTACCTTGATTCATCTTTAAAAAGTGGTTACGTTGCTTTAAAACTTTTTGAAAGGTTAATAAATCATGTAAATAGACAGGCGAAATCTGCCCAATCTCCATATCAATAAAACGTCGTCGTATTTGCGGACTTCCCTTTACGACATTTAAATCTTCGGGTGCAAACATCACGACATTCATTTGGCCAATATAATGACTTAGGCGACTTTGTTCTATGTGATTTATCTTACCTTTTTTGCCTTTTTTCGTAATCGTAAGTTCAATTGGTAAAATACCATGCCTTTTTTGAATGGCCCCTTCTATTTTACCATAGTCTGAATCCCAACGTATTAATTCTTTATCGTTCGTTGTGCGGTGGGATTTAGCCATCGCCAATACGTAAATAGATTCCATAACATTAGTTTTCCCTTGAGCATTTTCACCAATGAAAACATTAATTTTTGGAGAGAAGTTTAAAGCTAAGGCATCATAGTTACGATAATTTGTAAGTTTTAATTGCTCTATATGCATAATCTACTGTCCAGCGGCACCAACGATACGAAATCGACCACATCCAGGAATATTTACAATGTCACCGTCACGTAATTTACGACCGCGGCGATCATCTATTTCTCCATTTACATATACATCATTTTCGTGTAAAAACCACTTGGCCATGCCACCAGAGCTAATGGCATCGGTTATTTTTAAAAGTTGTCCTAATGTGACAAACTCTACATCAATTTCAATGTCCTTCATAGCTGAGTTCCCCTCCAAATACAGATCGTCTATCTCTCTATCATACCTAAAAATTCGTCATAAGTAAAAAAAGATAGCCGCAATTAGCGACTATCAGTACATTTTTCAAAGTCCTTTGAGTTTGAAATTATGGAGTTTATTCTCTCCAACAAAAATTGTTTACTTCTTTCAACTGATTCCGGGCACAATTTGCCTTCGGTTTAATTGATTTTTTAATACGTACGTACAGGTAAAATCAATTGTAAAATAGCATCGTCATGAACAGAACGTAAAATAAATGGTCTCATTGCCCCTGTGAATTGAACGACTACCTCTTGACCATCAATTGCTTTTAATGCTTCCATCATGTATTTCGCACTGAAAGAAATTTTTAAGTTCTCCCCTTCTAATGACTCAACAGGAATTTCCTCTTGTACTTTACCGATTTCCGGAGAATTGGAAGAAACTTCAACAGCTTGATTATCTAAAATCTCAAAACGTACAACATTGTTACGATCGCCACGAGCAACAAGAGATGCACGATCGATTGCTTGTAATAATGATTTACCATTAATCGTTAGATTTGTTTGGTACTCTTCTGGAATTAAACGTGATGTATCTGGGTAGTTACCTTCAAGTAAACGAGAGAAGAATAAAACCTCTCCAGTTTTAAACAACACTTGCTGACTTGTTATAACAATTTGTACAAGATTTGTAGAATCCTCTAAAACTTTATTTAACTCATTTAAGCTTTTACCAGGAATTACAACACTATGTTCAACCTCAGGTAAATTTTCCAGTTGAACTTTACGTCTTGCCAAACGGTGGCTATCTGTTGCAACACAGATTAATGTTTCATTTTTTATCTGCCAGTTTACACCTGTCAACACTGGTCTACTTTCTGAAGTGGCAACAGCGAATACTGTTTCACGGATAATTGACTTTAATAGATCTGCAGGAATAGTAAATTTTTGATCCTCTGTTAATTCGGGTAGTAAAGGATATTCAGCAGCATCTGAGCCAATTAAGTGGAATTCAGATTTACCTGAACGAATATGAGTTTGGAAACCAATTGTTACTTGAATTTCAACCTCATTTGTTGGTAACTTACGTACAATTTCATTGAACATACGTGCTTGTACAACTATTGATCCTGTTTCTGTAATATGAATTATTTGTTGGCCATCTTCTTCAACTGGAATAAATGTTTGAATTGTAATATCAGCATCACTACCTGTTAAGCGAATACCCTCATCTGTTACATCAATTTTTATTCCCGTTAAAATCGGAATAGTCGTTTTTGAACTTACGGCTTTCATGACATCATTTAAACCCTCTAATAAACGGTCACGTAAAATATCAAATTTCATTCGTTTTCCCTCACATATTTATATTATTTATTTATATAAAATAAAAAAGATATAGTAATAGGCCCTGTGGATTTGTGGATAAGTACTTTCAAGTGAATAAAATCAGTCTATCCACATGTAGATAGACTGTGTATAAGTTTGTGTTTAAATGTTTGTGTTGTCCACAGCATTATTTTCCTAGCATGCTTCGAATTTGTTTAATATCTTGCTGTAGCTGAACGTCATTTTTCAACATAGAAGATATTTTTTCGTGCGCATGGATAACAGTAGTATGGTCACGTCCACCAAATTCTTCGCCAATTTTCGGCAGCGAAAAATCTGTTAATTCGCGAGATAAAAACATGGCGACTTGACGTGGGAAGGCAATTAACTTTGTACGTTTTTTAGCGACAAAATCCTCTAAACGAATGTTAAAATGCTCTCCTACTGCATTTTGAATGTCTAATATCGTGACAGTCCGTGGCTTTGAATTAGGGATAATATCCTTTAATGCTTCAGCAGCCAAAGTTGCATTAATATCCTTGTTAACAAGTGATGAATAGGCAACGACGCGAATAAGCGCACCTTCAAGCTCCCGAATATTGGAGTCAATCTGGTTCGCAATATAGAGCATGACTTCATTTGGCACTTCTAGGCCATCAGCCTTTGCTTTTTTTCGAAGAATGGCGATACGAGTTTCCAAATCAGGGGGCGCAATATCTGTAATTAGTCCCCATTCGAATCGAGAACGTAAACGATCTTCCAATGTCGGTATTTCCTTAGGAGGACGGTCACTGGAAATAACAATTTGTTTCGATTCTTCATGCAATGTATTAAAAGTATGGAAAAATTCTTCTTGAGTTGATTCTTTTCCAGCTAGAAATTGAATATCATCAATTAGCAGTACATCTACATTGCGATATTTATTGCGGAAATCAAGTGCCTTATTATCTCGAATTGAGTTAATAAATTCATTTGTAAATTTTTCAGATGATAAATATACCACCTTTGCATTTGGATTATGTTCAAGTACATAATGACCAATCGCATGCATTAAGTGTGTTTTGCCAAGCCCTACTCCCCCATAGATAAAAAATGGGTTATAAGCCTTCGCAGGCGCTTCTGCGACAGCTAGCGAGGCAGCATGTGCAAAGCGGTTACCAGAGCCAATAACAAACGTATCAAAAGTATATTTCGGGTTTAACATACCTGGTGAAATATCATGATGATCGTCATTTTTTGCTTGGATAATCGGCGCTGGTAAATCGAAATCGTCCGAATCCTGGTTTTTTTGAACAACAAACTTAATAAGCAAGTCTTCGCCTGTAAGCTCCGTTAATATACCTGTAATCAAATGAATATAATGATTTTCAAGCCAGTCTCGAGCAAACGAATTTGGCGCAGCAATTGTCACAGTAGAACCACTACCATTGTAGGAAAGTAGTTTAGTAGACTTTAGCCACGTTTCGAAGCTTGGTTTAGAAATTTTTTGTTCAACTTGAGCCAGGACATTATTCCATAGTTCTTCTAAATGTTCCAAGCTGCTAATCTCCTTTTCAGTTCAATACAATTAAAAGCGCATTTATAGAAACGGTAAATACGTTCATTTTACAACTAGTCCACAAACTCACAAGTTGTGGATAAAAGTTAACCAAAGGCTGTGATAAAAATTATCCACAGCATATCAACAGTTGTGGATAAAATAAAAGTTCATTTCAGTTTTCAACAAAGTGAAGCACAGATATCGTATCAGAAAAACAAAGCTATTTCAATAGTTTGCGAAACTTATCCACATACCTTCTATTTATGCACTACCTAGTTGTCCACAAGGTCTGCTTATGTGAAAAAGCTGTAGATAAATGTTGTGGATAAAAAAATATGCAAAAAATACTATACACAACTCTGTGTAAAAAAAACAAGTATTCTGTGGATAATTTATTTTTATTCAGTAGAAGATGATCGAAGTGAAATATAGACATAGATTTGCGTAAATATAGAAATTTATAAAATTCATTGACAAAATAACTAGTTACTTTATATAATATTCAAGTCTGTATGTTGAAAAATTCAACTCATCCAGGAGGTGTCTATATAAATGAAACGTACTTACCAACCAAAAAAACGTAAGCACAGCAAAGTTCACGGTTTCCGCGCACGTATGAGCACGAAAAACGGTCGCAAAGTTCTTGCTGCTCGCCGTCGTAAAGGAAGAAAAGTATTATCAGCATAAAATAAGTCCACTGAGACACATCAGTGGTCTTTTTTTTCTTTATTTTTGGTAAACCTAAAAATGAGGATCAAAGGATAATTATCGAGTAGCAGGTGAAAGTAATGAAAAAACGCCAACGAGTGAAGAAAAACGATGATTTTCAAAAGGTGTTTAAAAAGGGTAAATCTTTCGCTAATCGTCAGTTTGTCGTATATTTTTTAGAAAAAGAGGGACAAACGGAATTTCGTATAGGATTATCGGTTAGTAAAAAGCTTGGGAATGCAGTAACACGCAACCAGATCAAACGCTATATTCGACAAAGTATTCATGAATTAAAGGATGAACTAAAGCCGAATATGGACTATGTTATTATCGCCAGACAGCCGGCGGCCACAATGGATTTTCATGAAGTAAAACAAAGTTTGCAGCATGTACTACGAATCGCAAAAGTATTGAAGAAAGCCTAATATGGATGGCAACCAAAGTGGTGAAATAGAATAGTTTAGTTTCTGCGCGAAAGTGAATTCATTGAAAATACGCTTAGGGGTATTTTAGAAATGGATTTTCACTGCAATATATGAATTATTAGTAACATTACTTAGCAAATATGTGCCCATTGTTAGAATATTTAGTAGAGTGAAACGATATATGCATGATAAAATAACTGATAACTTTATTCAGTTGCAGGAAACTGTAAATGTATAAAGAAGAGAATGCATATAGTTTTAGAAAAAGTGAATAGTATTTGTAGGGGGAAAAAGGTTGAAGAAACAACTTTGGGTAATTTTGTCGCTAGCATCAGTAGCATTACTACTATCTGGTTGTACAGAATTTAAAGAACCAATCTCCAAAGAAAGCACAGGCTTCTGGAATGAATTCATTGTTTGGCCTTTAGTGTCAGCGATAAAATACTTTGCTGATTTGCTCGGTTCATATGCATGGGGGATCATTGTTGTAACGATTATTATTCGTTTAGCCGTTCTTCCATTGATGATTAAACAAACAAAGAGCTCTAAAAAAATGCAAGAAATTCAGCCGAAATTGAAGGAATTGCAAAAGAAGTATGCTTCTAAGGATGCACAGACACAGCAACAGTATCAAAAAGAGATGATGCAGCTTATGAGTGAGTCTGGTGTCAATCCAGTTGCTGGATGTTTACCTGTATTCATTCAAATGCCAATTTTAATTGGTTTCTACCATGCGATTAGTCGTATGAATGCTACACCTGCTTTTGATTTAGGGAATTTCTTTATTTTCCCATTAGCAGAAACAGCACCGGCATTAGCAATTACTGCTGGTTTAATGCAATTCCTAGTTTTACGTACGGGCCCAGCGATGGATAACCCTCAAATGAAAATAATGATGTACATTATGCCATTTATGATTATTGCTTTCGGTATGGCATTACCAGCAGCATTATCATTATACTGGGTAGTCGGTAACATTATTTCGATTGCTCAAAACCTGTTTATTTACAAACCTTGGGAGAAAAATAAAACACAACCTGCTCAAAATGGAGGGGCTAAAAAGTGAAACAACTTACGCAAATAGGCGCAACAACACAAAAAGCGATCTCATTGGCGTTACAGAAACTTGGCAAAACCCGTGAACAAGTAGATGTTGAAGTTTTACAAGAAGGTAGAAAAGGATTTTTAGGTTTTGGGGCACGATCTGCAGAAGTTCGTGTAACAGTAAAGGAAGTACAGGTTCGACCGATAATTGAAGATGAAAAAGCTGAACAGCAAAATACGACTCAATTTGTCGAACCAACAGTAATAGATGATGTTGAAACAATAAGTTCACAAGTTTCTGAACAACTAAGTGATATCGAAGCTGTTCAACAAGTCGTAGAGGTACAAAAAGAGGAAGAAGAATCCTCGGTAAACCCAATTGAAGATGCAAAGACTTATTTAGTAAATATTGCTGAACAATTGGATATTCATGATCTTGAAATTGAAACGACACGTGAAGGGAAATATGTCATATTTCAACTGAAAAGCGAGAAAGCTGCACTGCTTATAGGAAAACGTGGTCAAACATTAAATTCTTTGCAGCAATTAATACAACTTGTATTAAATAAAAGTGCCAAGCAGTTCTTAATGGTGAAATTAGACGTAGAAAACTATCGTGAACGTCGTCAAGTAGCTTTGGAGTTACTAGCAGATCGTATGGCGGATAAAGCACTTCGCTTAAATCAGCGTGTGACATTTGAGCCAATGCAGTCGTACGAGAGAAAAATTATTCATAATCAATTGGCAAATCGCCTTGATATTGAAACATACTCAGAAGGAACGGAGCCTAATCGTTATTTAGTCATTGAACCTGTAAAGAACGGCTAAACTTCGTAAAAAACATACAGACAAAAATAAAAAGTCATTTTATCTTCATGATAAAATGACTTTTTTATGTTGTTGAAATAATAAGATGGTCAAGGGAATCATTGTGAATGTTGTGGTTACTTCAGATGAGGGTGATTTCCGTTCCAGGCTACTCGCTTCCTCCGCTGGCGTTGCTGTCGCTTCGCTTTCGCACGGAAAACATCCGCTACATGCAGGGTCTCGCCTGTCTCGCTTTCCCACGGGAGTCGAATAGCCTTCCACTCCAATCAGCGATAGTGTAGAACTTTTATAAGTATCATTCAATTCAAAAGTGAACACTTACCATAAATAGAAAAGAAAAGACTTATAACAGTGACACAATTGTACACCAGTTATTGCTACCACTTCGCTTTCGCACAGACAAAAATAGCTGAAGTTTTTGTTTTATCACTATAAATTTTGAGTGACATGCCAGAAGATATATGCCAAGTAGTTGATTGGAGTGGAGACTGAGCGACTCCTTGGGGCTCATCGGACGCCCCCAGGAAAGCGCTCAGTCGGAACGGAAATCAACCCCCCGTTTGCCGAAGAGCATACTTTATTCATTGGCAAAATAGTTTTTTTATGATCTAGAAAGAACGTTCTAGCATTCGCAGTTTTTGTCGAAATACGTGCTATAATGTAGAGCTTTCTGATTATCCACAATTGGAAATTATCCTTACTTTAGATTTTGCAAAAAATATGTTAGTCTAAGGTGTTAGTAAGTATTGGTCGGTTTTATTTATCCACATGTGGATAACGTTAAGGAGGTCATTAAATGGAGTTCGATACAATTGCTGCGATATCCACACCTATGGGTGAAGGAGCTATTGCTATTGTTCGTTTAAGTGGGGACGAAGCAGTCGCGATTGCAGATAAAATATTCAGATCGCCTGGTGGTAAAAGTTTAGCAACGAAGGCTTCACATACAATTCATTATGGACATTTGGTCGATCCAAAAACAAATGAGGTTGTAGAGGAAGTAATGCTGTCATTAATGCGCGGACCTAAAACATTCACTCGTGAGGATGTAATAGAAATTAACTGTCACGGGGGACTAGTTTCGGTGAACCGTGTATTAAAGCTAGCATTAACAAATGGAGCAAGACTCGCAGAGCCAGGTGAATTTACAAAACGCGCATTCTTAAATGGACGTATCGATTTATCACAGGCTGAGGCAGTCATGGATTTAATAAGAGCAAAAACTGATAGAGCGATGAATGTTGCGTTGGGACAAATGGATGGCAAATTATCGCGTTTAATTGGTGACTTACGCCAAGCATTACTAGAGACATTAGCACAAGTAGAGGTTAATATAGATTATCCGGAGTATGATGATGTAGAAGAGATGACAGTTCCCGTATTAGTAGAAAAATGTACATGGGTACGAAATGAAATTATTAAACTTTTGCAAACATCTTCTCAAGGGAAAATATTACGAGAGGGTCTATCAACTGTTATTTTAGGCCGCCCAAACGTTGGGAAATCTTCTCTTTTAAATAGCTTAGTACAGGAGAATAAGGCTATTGTGACAGATATAGCAGGTACAACTCGTGATATTATAGAAGAGTATGTGAATGTACGTGGTGTTCCGCTTCGTTTAGTCGATACAGCTGGTATTCGAGAGACAGAGGATATCGTCGAACGAATTGGTGTTGAACGTTCACGTGAGGCGTTACGTGGCGCAGATTTAATTTTATTTGTTTTAAACTACGCAGAGGAATTGACTGTCGAAGATGAGCGTCTATTCGAAACAATTCAAGCGATGGATTACATCGTTATTGTCAATAAAACAGATCTACCGCAAAAAATTGATGTAGCTCGTGTCAAAGAGCTAGCAGGCAATCATCGCGTTGTGACAACTTCTCTTTTACAGGAAGAGGGCATCGCAGAGCTAGAGGAAGCGATTGCTGCGCTATTCTTTGAAGGGCAAATTGAAGCGGGCGATTTAACATATGTTTCAAATGCAAGACATATTGCATTACTTCATCAAGCACAAGCAACGGTCGAGGATGCATTAGCTGGAGCACAAGCTGGTGTACCTGTTGATATGGTGCAAATAGATGTTACTAGAACTTGGGAAATACTTGGGGAAATTATTGGCGACACAGTACAAGAAAGCCTAATCAATCAGTTATTTTCACAGTTCTGTTTAGGAAAATAATTTTACTAAAGAAAGGAAGATACGAGCTATGCCAACAAATTATGAGGCAGGCACGTTTGATGTTATCGTAATTGGCGCAGGTCACGCAGGTTCTGAAGCTGCACACGCTGCTGCCAAAATGGGTGCTAACACACTGATGTTAACAATCAATTTAGATATGATTGCATTTATGCCATGCAATCCTTCCATTGGTGGTCCTGCCAAAGGAATTGTAGTACGAGAAATTGACGCATTAGGTGGCGTCATGGGGAAAGTTATTGATAAAACGCATATTCAAATGCGGATGTTAAATACAGGGAAAGGTCCTGCTGTGCGTGCATTACGTGCACAAGCGGACAAAGTTTTATACCAACAAGAAATGAAACGTGTGTTGGAGGAAACTGAGAATTTGACAATTCAGCAAGGAATGGTGGAAGAGCTAATAATTGAAGACGGGGAAGTACAAGGTGTTATTACACAAATTGGTGCTATTTACCGCGCTAAAACAGTTGTTATCACAACAGGTACATTCCTTCGTGGTGAAATCATTATTGGTGACGTAAAATATTCAAGTGGTCCTAATAACCAACAACCGTCAATTCGTTTAGCTGATAACTTAAAAGAGCTTGGTTTTGACCTTGTGCGTTTTAAAACAGGTACACCACCACGAGTGAATAACCGTACGATTGATTATGATAAAACAGAGATTCAACCAGGAGATGATGTTCCACGTGCATTCAGCTTTGAAACAACTGAATTCATCACGGATCAGCTTCCTTGTTGGTTAACTTATACAAGCCTAGAAACACATGAAATTATCGAGGCAAACTTACATCTTTCACCGATGTACTCAGGGATGATTAAAGGTACGGGTCCACGTTATTGCCCTTCTATTGAAGACAAGGTTGTGCGATTTAACGATAAACCGCGCCACCAAATTTTCTTAGAGCCAGAAGGTCGCAATACACGTGAAGTATATGTACAAGGTTTATCGACTAGCTTACCAGAGCATGTACAAACACGTTTACTAAAATCAATTCCAGGCTTAGAAAAAGCAGAAATGATGCGTGCTGGCTATGCTATTGAATACGATGCAATCGTGCCAACACAATTGTGGCCAACTTTAGAAACAAAACGTATTAAAGGGTTGTATACTGCTGGTCAAATCAACGGAACATCAGGTTACGAGGAAGCGGCTGCTCAAGGCTTAATGGCTGGGATAAATGCGGCTGCTAATGTGCTTGAAAAACAAGAATTAATTTTAAGTCGTTCAGATGCTTATATTGGCGTATTAATTGATGATTTAGTAACAAAAGGAACAAATGAACCGTATCGCTTACTAACATCTCGTGCAGAATATCGTTTACTACTTCGTCATGATAACGCTGACTTACGTTTGGTAGAGCTAGGTTATAATATGGGAATGATTACTGAAGAAAGATATGCAACATTCAATGAGAAAAAAGAGCTGATTGAAAACGAAATTGCACGTCTCCGTGAAGTGATTATTAAACCAAATGAAGCAACACAAGCTACTATTCGCTCTGTAGGTGGTAGTGAGCTAAAAGATGGTATCCGTGGAGCAGATTTATTAAAACGTACAGAAATGCATTATGAGTTAGTTTCTTCGTTAATTCCAGCAGACATAGAGTTTTCGGATGAAGTGAAGGAACAAATTGAAATTCAGCTTAAGTATGAAGGTTATATTGAAAAAGCATTGCAACAAGTTGAGAAGCTTCATAAAATGGAAAATAAAAAAATTCCTGAAAATATCGATTATGACGCTATTTCAGGTCTAGCAACAGAAGCTCGACAAAAATTAAAACAAGTTACACCACTTTCCATCGCCCAAGCATCGCGAATCTCTGGTGTAAACCCAGCAGATATTTCAATATTACTTGTTTATATTGAGCAAGGTAAAATTGCCCGCGTCAGCGGCGAATAATGAACAACAGTAAAGTGAATAAGAGGCGGGCATACCTTTGTGCCCGCTTCCTATTTTTAAGGCTAATCTTATTTTTATATAGTAGTTGATTTGTAAATGTGAACGAATACATGCTTACAAATCAATAATAGGGATAGTAAAGCCAGTTAGAAAAAGGAGACTTTACATGAACGAACAACAATTTATCGAGGCTCTGAAGAAAAAGGGCATTGAACTTTCTGAAAAGCAGATTGCTCAATTTAAAAAATACTTTGAGTTACTTGTTGAGTGGAATGAAAAGATGAACTTAACTGCTATTACGGATTTAGAAGGTGTTTATTTAAAGCATTTTTATGATTCGATTAGTGCCTCTTTCTATTTTGATTTTTCAAAAGTGACGACAGTTTGTGATGTTGGAGCAGGTGCTGGTTTTCCAAGTATTCCAATTAAAATCTGTTTCCCACATTTACATGTAACAATTGTCGATTCTTTAAATAAAAGAATTACATTTTTAAATCATTTAAGTGATGAGTTACAATTAGATAATATGAATTTCGTACATGCCCGTGCAGAGGAATTTGCACAAAATGCGAAATATCGTGAACAGTTTGATGTTGTAACAGCTCGTGCAGTAGCCCGATTATCGGTCTTATCGGAGTTATGTGTACCACTAGCAAAGCAAGGTGGCTATTTTGTTGCTTTAAAAGCAGCAGCTGGTGCGGAAGAATTAAAAGATGCAAAAAAAGCATTGGCCACATTAGGGGTTACGCTAAAAGAAGAATTTTCTTTCCTACTACCTGTTGAAGAAAGTGACCGCATGTTATATATCTTTGATAAAATAAAAGGAACACCGAAAAAATACCCGCGTAAACCAGGTGTACCAAATAAAACACCAATTCAATAATTAGTGTTTCATGTGAAACTTCTCAAAGTAGAAAATATTTTTTCTATTTTGAGCATACATACTAGTTATGGATGGTTCACGCAAATGACATCTACGAACTATATACATTTTAAGAAATATAATAAATAATAATAGAATGAAACAGAGCAAGATAGTTACTTAAAGGTGGTGCCACTTGGATGAAAAGTCCTTTTTCACGTTTTTTTGGAGGCGGAAATAAAACTGAGCCTATTGTGAAAAATGAAGTAGAACAAGCAGAGACGGTTCATGCAGCAGAAGAAGTTATAAAGCTGCCTATTGATCAAATTGTGCCTAACCGTTTTCAGCCACGTACTATTTTTGATGATGAAAAAATTGAAGAATTATCAAGAACCATTCATACACATGGTGTAATTCAGCCAATTGTTGTACGTAAAACAGCAGAAAATCAATATGAAATCATTGCTGGTGAGCGTCGCTATCGAGCAATGAAAAAGCTACAATGGACAGAAGTCCCGGCAATTATAAGAAATTTATCTGATAAGGAAACAGCCTCTATCGCGTTAATCGAGAACCTACAGCGTGAGGAGTTAACAGCAATTGAAGAAGCTGTTGCCTATCAAAAATTATTAGAGCTTCATGAGCTGACACAAGAAGCTCTTGCCCAACGACTTGGAAAAGGACAATCCACGGTAGCCAATAAATTACGTTTACTAAAGCTGCCTGAAGAAGTGCAGCAAGCTATTTTGAAGCGTGAAATCTCTGAACGACATGCACGTGCATTAATTGCAATTAAAGATCGGTCGTTACAGCTAGAAGTTTTACAACAAACGATTGGAAATGATTGGAATGTTCGTCAGTTAGAAGAACAAATTTATTCTTTATTACATCCGGAGGCAGAAGTTCAAGAAGAAGCGGAGCCAAAGAAAGTAAAGCCGAAACGTAAGGCCATTAGTAAAGACGTACGCATTGCCTTAAATACGATTAAACAATCGTTATCTATGGTAACAAAGAGCGGTATAACAGTTAAGACTGAAGAAGAAGACACAGAGGAATATTATCAAATTACAGTGAAAATACCTAAAAAGAAAAAGTCTTAAGTCGTAATTGAAATTATATTAGAAAAATAAAGAATTGACTTTCATAACATCATCAAAGTTGAGGATGACATTTGTATAACGTATACCAGGTATATAAGTTGATAGGAGCGGGAGTTGGAAGGCCCAGGAAGCTTTGCTCTACGCGAAAGCAAAGCGACAGCAACAAATGTTTACTGTGCGAAAGCAAAGCGACAGCAACAAATGTTTACTGTGCGAAAGCGAAGCGACAGCAACAAAGCGCCCAGCCGGAACGGAAATCAACGTTACGTTATGATGATGAGCCACTTTTATAGCTCTTTACTATGGAGGCATCTCAGTAATATTTCTGAGATGTCTCCTTTTTTGCATATATTCTTAATATTTTATACAACTATTTTCTGTTTTTTTGATAGAATGAAAGTAAGATAGAGATATTTAACTTCTTTCAGTAAGTGTTTTTTGTAACGAAAGTGAAACGGCAGTTACAAGTGTTTTTTGTACCGAAAGCGTAGCGACAGGTACAGTAGTCTCTCACCTCTATAAGTGGTAATATGAATGCGGGTTTAAGTTACTTTTCAGCGGGTGTCCAAACATCCGCTGAAATAGGGGAACTCAGTCTAAGAACGCCACGTCCTGTGGCAATTTATCTGTGCGAAAGCGAAGCGACAGCAACACGGTTTTATCTGTGCGAAAGCGAAGCGACAGCAACAACACACGACTGAGTAACCAACTTCGTGCTGCTGACGCTACGTTAGCACTACGCTTTCGCGCAAAAAACATCTGTTGGCCTAAAGCCTCCGGCGGCGGATGTCACGGATTCGGAAAGGAGTGCTTAGAGGATGTTAGCCTAAAACCATCGCATCCATGCGATAACGGCTAACTGACCTGCATCGTGCAGGCCTAAGCACAAAGCCGAATCCGGACACAATTATGCCGAGGCATAATTGATCAGTGATTTTACAAATGATTTATCAAAGTGAACTTTGATAGATGAAAGCAGGTGCTTTTAAATGGGTAGAATTATAGCAATCGCCAATCAAAAGGGTGGCGTAGGAAAAACAACGACATCGGTCAATTTGAGCGCTTGTCTAGCATACTTAGGGAAGAAAGTGCTCTTAATCGATACTGATCCACAAGGAAATACAACAAGTGGACTTGGTGTTAATAAAGGAGAACTTCAAGGCTGCATTTATGATGTATTAATTGATGATGAAAACGTTGAAAATGTCATTCAACAAACAAATGTCGAAAACTTAGCAATCGTTCCAGCAACCATTTCACTAGCAGGAGCAGAAATTGAATTAGTTTCAACAATTTCCAGAGAAGTACGTTTAAAGCACGCACTTCAAGATGTAAAAGAAAACTATGATTATATTATTATTGATTGCCCGCCCTCGTTAGGGCTACTAACAATTAATGCTTTAACTGCTTCGGATGCGCTTATTATTCCTGTACAATGCGAATATTACGCATTAGAGGGGTTAAGTCAGTTGTTATCAACTGTCCGTTTAGTGCAAAAACATTTAAATCAGCAATTATACATTGACGGAGTATTGTTGACGATGCTTGATGCTAGAACAAACCTAGGCTTACAAGTTATTGATGAAGTGAAAAAGTATTTCCAGGATAAAGTATACAAAACAATTATTCCTCGTAATGTGCGATTAAGTGAGGCTCCAAGTCATGGGCAGCCGATTATCATTTATGATGCAAAATCAAGAGGTGCAGAAGTGTATTTAGAGATGGCGAGGGAAGTGATTAAAAATGGCTAAAGGTTTAGGAAGAGGCATAGGTGCATTATTTCCTGGAGAGTCTATAGAACAAAGTGGGCAAGTGGAAGAAATACAATTAGAGCTTATCGCCGCGAACCCATTTCAGCCTCGTAAAATTTTTGATGAAGAAACTTTACAAGAATTAGCTGACTCTATACAGGAACATGGTATTTTACAGCCGATTGCTGTACGTAAAAAAGGACGTAAATATGAAATCGTTGCTGGAGAACGCCGTTATAGAGCGACTCAATTAGCAGGTTTAGAGGTTATTCCAGCTATTATAAAAGAGCTATCAGATGCGCAAATGATGGAACTAGCTATTTTAGAAAATTTACAGCGTGAAGATTTGACAGTTATTGAAGAGGCTGAAGCATATCAAAGCTTAATGGAAAGCTTACATTTAACACAAGAGGAGCTATCCAAAAGATTAGGGAAAAGTAGACCGCATATTGCCAATCATGTTCGTTTACTTGCATTACCAGAGGATGTTCGTGAGTTTATGAATGATGGAACACTATCGATGGGGCAAGGACGAGCGTTACTTGGATTGAAAAATAAAAGAAGAATATCAGAAGTGGCAAATAAGGTCATTAAACAAGGGTTAAACGTACGTCAAGTTGAAATGTTAGTACACAATTTGAATGAAGAAGTTTCACGTGAAACAACTCAAATAAAGAAAAAAGATATATTCGTGGCAGCAAAGGAATCACAGTTACGTGATTACTTTGGAACAAATGTACAAATTAGGAAAGCTAATAATAAAGGGAAAATTGAAATTGAATTTTACTCTGAAGATGATTTAGAACGTATTTTAGAAATATTAAATTTACAGGAAGAGGAAGAATAAGAGAAATATCGATAACGTGATCAGAGCGCCGAACTACAAGGCGCTCTCTATTTTTCTAGAGAGAAGGAAGGTTGGGACGTGGTATTACTAGGGGCATTAATTAACGCTTTGCTTATTATGGTAGGTGCATTAGTAGGACGTATCTTCAAAAATATTCCTGAATCGATGAAATCTACTGTATTATCGATTATTGGTTTAGCAGTTGCACTTTTAGGGATTAAAATGGGCTTTGAAAGTGATAATTTTATTATTTTAATGATTAGTTTAGTGGTAGGTACAGTAATTGGTGAGTGGTTAGATTTAGATAAGCAAATGAATAGACTTGGAAAATGGGTAGAATCTTTATTTAGTAAAAATCGCACTGATAATAATCAAATTGGCATAGCAGAAGGTTTTGTAACGGCATCTTTAATATTTGTAGTTGGCTCCATGGGCGTCATTGGTGCACT
Source organism: Lysinibacillus sp. NPDC096212 (assembly GCF_044763105.1). Lineage (NCBI taxonomy): Bacteria > Bacillati > Bacillota > Bacilli > Caryophanales > Bacillaceae > Lysinibacillus > Lysinibacillus sp. NPDC096212. The sequence continues at coordinate 22,711 of NZ_JBIWFQ010000007.1, forward strand.
CGATAGTGGTCTGCGTAGCGATCATAATATACTTATTACGAAAGGATTAATCGATGGATTTATATCGATAATCTTAACATCTACATTAGGTATTGGAGTGCTATTATCTGCAGTACCTGTATTCGTCTATCAAGGATTAATTGCACTTTTTGCAGGTGTTATCAGCTCTTTTATACCAGATGCAGCACTACAAATGTTTATTCAAGAAATGACTGCTGTAGGTGGTGTTATGATTTTTGCCATTGGTTTAAATATAGCAGGCTTAACTAAGATCAAGGCTGCTAACTTGTTGCCAGGTCTCATCATTGTCGGCATTGTGGTTGCTATCTTCTATATTTTTCAGTGAGTAACGATGTGCAGCGAGCAACAGAGCTCTTGAAAGTTTTTCCGCCATTGCATAAGAAATATGAAGTCTTGTATTTTGTAAAACAAGCATTTCCATAAAGCCTCCAACATTGACTATTCCTTTAATGGAAATATCGCCGATGGGAGGTAATTCTTTTTTTACAGCTTTTCCCGGAAAAATAGGTCCATTCTGTACAGAAATATGTCCAACGTTTTGTTCACTTCCAAGACATGCATCAATCGCAATAATGAATGGTTTTATAGTATGATTGTGTAGCTGTTGCATAGTAGTGTCTAAATTAAGAGCATGCAAAGGATTGTCTAAAGAGCCTACAATTTCATATGGAAAACTAACAGACTTTTTTAAGAAGCTACCTGTTAATGGCCCAAGTGTATCACCTGTACAACGGTCACTTCCAATACAACAGAAAATAAGGCGTTCATGATGAAAGGGTATATGTTCTAAAAATAATGTACTCAACTGCCAAACGATATTTTTACTTTCATGATGAAGAGAATAAGGGAGTAACAATTTTGGTATAGTATTCATAAAAAAACTCACTTTCCTTTTTATTTGTAAGAAGTGCTCGATTTTTATGCAGTATACGCAAATTTTTAGCAAGTTATTCAAGAGGTGGTAATAATGGATTGGTTTAACGAAAGGGTAATAAAAAACGGTTGGGACAAGCTGATGTCAGAGGATCTTTGGATAAATATAACAAAAGTTTCGGTTAAGATTACTATTATCTTGATTGCATCGTGGCTAGCTGTACGATTAGGAAAAAAGTTTATTAAAAAAGTGTTTTTAATGCGTATGCGTTCACCTTTAGACCATTCAGAACGTCGACAAACAACAATTTCAAGATTATTACAAAGTGTCATTTCCTATGTTGTTTATTTTTCAGCAATCGTTGCTATTCTCTCTATCTTGGAGATTAAGATAGCGGGGTTATTGGCTGGAGCAGGGATTGTCGGTTTAGCCATTGGTTTTGGTGCGCAAAGTTTAGTGAAGGATGTCATTACTGGATTCTTTATTATTTTTGAAGACCAATTTGGTGTTGGTGATTATATAAAAATAAATTCAGCTGAAGGAACTGTTGTAGAAATCGGTTTACGTACGACAAAGGTTAATGGTTCTACAGGGGAGCAGTTTATTATTCCGAATGGTTCGATTGGTGATGTTGTCAATTACTCTGTCAACAACTCTAAAATTTATATAGATTTACAAATGACGACCGATGCCAAGTTTGAAAAAGCTGAGGCTATTATTAAAAAGTATTTAGATACTTTACCTGAAATTCATAAGGAACTTGTAGCAGTACCTGTCTTTTTAGGTGTACAAAATGTTAAGGGTACAGAGGTAACGATTCGTATAGCCGCAGAAACATTACCACAACAACAATACGGGGTGGCTCGTACTATTCGTCGCGATGTTACAAAACTCTTTGAAGAAAATAATATACCAATGGCTCATCCGAAAATGATGTTCTATGGTGTAAATGGAAATGAAGAGGGGAGAAATGAGTAATATGGAAGCGAAGAAATTTGGTTTAAACGATATTGTTGAAATGAAAAAGCAGCATCCATGTGGCACTAATATGTGGAAAATTATTCGGATGGGTGCGGATGTCCGCATTAAATGTGAAGGCTGTCAGCATAGTGTCATGATTCCGCGCCGCGAATTTGAGAAAAAAATGAAAAAGGTTTTAATTTCCGCTAGTGAAGAATAGTTTGTATCTTTAATCAGTATGTGTTTTGACACCCACTGATTGAAGATAAAACCTATGCAATTACGCCAATGCGAAATTGATGTATATTAGACTTTTTATGAGTGAATCAATATAATAGATAGGGTTATACAGTGATTAATCAGTGAGGACTTCTGTAACCTCACAGTATCCGTTAGTACGGGAGATAAGAGCAAATTTGAACAGATCATAGAAAGGTTGTGTCCATACATGGCATTAACAGCTGGAATCGTTGGTTTACCTAACGTTGGAAAATCAACATTATTTAACGCAATTACAAAAGCGGGCGCATTGGCTGCAAACTATCCATTCGCAACAATCGATCCAAACGTCGGTATTGTTGAAGTACCAGATGCACGTTTAGATAAATTAACAGAATTAGTAATACCTAAAAAAACAGTACCAACAGCATTTGAGTTCACAGATATTGCTGGGATCGTAAAAGGTGCTTCAAAGGGTGAAGGTTTAGGGAACAAATTCCTTGCTCATATTCGTGAAGTAGATGCAATTTGCCAGGTAGTACGTTGCTTTGTAGATGAAAATATTACACACGTATCAGGTGCAGTTGATCCGATTGACGATATTGAAGTTATTAATTTAGAGCTTGCACTTGCAGATTTAGAATCTGTTGATAAGCGATTACAACGTGTTAGCAAAATGGCAAAGCAAAAAGACAAAGAAGCAATGATTGAAGAACCAGTTCTTATGAAAATTAAAGAACAATTAGAAAACGGCCGACCAGCGCGCGCTGCAGAGCTTTCAGAAGACGAGTTAAAGGTTATTAAAGGGCTTCATCTTTTAACAATTAAACCTATGCTTTATGTGGCGAATGTTTCAGAAGATGAAGTAGCTGACGCAGATAATAATGAATACGTGCAAAAGGTACGTGAGTATGCAGCTGCTGAAGGTGCTCAAGTTATCACAATTTGTGCAAAAATCGAGGAAGAAATTTCTGAGCTTGATGATGAAGAAAAAGCAATGTTCTTAGAAGAACTAGGCATTAAAGAATCTGGTTTAGACCAATTAATCCGTACTTCATATGATTTACTAGGACTAGCAACTTATTTCACTGCTGGTGTACAAGAGGTACGTGCATGGACGTTCCGTAAAGGTATGAAGGCACCACAATGTGCAGGAGTCATTCATACAGACTTTGAACGTGGATTTATTCGTGCAGAAACAGTTGCTTTCGATGATTTAGTAGAAGCTGGTTCTCAACCTGCTGCTAAAGAAGCTGGTAAAGTACGTCTTGAAGGTAAAGAATATGTAGTACAAGACGGCGATATTATGTTATTCCGTTTCAATGTGTAAAATACAAACAGGGGCAATCTTTCAATGGATTGCCTTTTTTGTTTATATACTTATCTGAATTTTCAATCCTATGGGAGGTTAGGTATGGACATATTACAAATAAAAGAACGTGGTTTAGAAATTGAACAGCTAGGAAGATTACCAGAAGATATACTAGAGCTTATTTATGAGCATCAATTGTTTAAGCTATTCACTGTAAAGGAATTAGGCGGTAAAGATTTAGATCTACTAGAGGGCATTAAAGTATTCCAGCAGATGTCTACACTTGATGGCAACTTTGGCTGGCTTGTCACAATAGGGACAGGGGGTAACGCGTTTATTCCAGCATTAAATAAAGAAGTTTGTGAAAAAATATTTTCACCAAGAAATGGAGTCGTAGCAGGTAGTGGCTATCCTACGGGTACAGCAGTAAAAATAGATGATGGTTATAGAGTAACAGGTCAATGGAAGTATTGTAGTGGAGCAGATTATGCTACAACTTTTACGATGAATTGCTTTGTCGAGAATGAGGGTATTAGAACAGATGAAATAATTAGTTGTTCAATAAATAGTGATCATGTAGAGGTTCTTGATGATTGGCGAGCAATGGGCTTAAAAGCGACAGCTAGTCATACGATTCGTGTGCAAAATGTTTGGGTACCACAAGAGGAAACATTCCAATTAGGCACAATTAAAAACAAGTATGGAAGTGCGGTACATAGTTTTCCGTTTGGTGCATTTGCAGAAGCCTCTTTTATAAGCGTTTGTCTTGGGATAACAGAAAATTTCTTAGAAGAGGCGTCTATTTTAGTAAAGCAAAGAAAGCATGATCCAAGCGGTACTGAACGTATGGGCGCAATACAATTTCTATTGATGCAGCAACAGAAGAACTTTAGACAGCTTGAAGAGAAATTTTACTCAAGGTTGAATGAACACTGGCAAAAACATAAAGAAGGTCATAAGTTGACTGAAGAAGAACTACAACAATTTTCACGAATAAGTAAAGATACTGCAGCGGCTTGTATAGACATTGCCAATAGCTTAATACGCAGGCTTGGTATGGATGCAATTACGGAGACATCTTCAATTAATCGTATTTGGAGAAATTTATATACAGCTGCCCAGCATGGTTTTTTAACACAATAGCAGTCACAAATAGAATCTACTTATAGCCAAGCAGATTCTATTTGTAACGTGACTTGCATGAAAGTTTATTTCTTTTCCTCAGGCATATATACGTAAAGCTTTGGTAAGTGAGGATCATCCTCTATTAATGCATTTTTTGGATATTTGCGCAGTTCTTTATACATGGAAAAATCACCTACTGCCCCAGCTATTAAAAAAGCTCCGACTAATACTAAAACAGTACTGTTAAAATAAAAACCAGCAATTGTCGGGAGGACGCCAGTTGTCCAAAATGGAAGTAATAAAGCTTTTTTCATTGCATGATTCGGTAACGGTTGTTCAGTTGTTGCGTACGCTACGCCCAGCTCTAAATTCAGGCCATATTTTAATGATTTAAAGGGTACGCCTCCAAAGACCATAAAGCCAATTAAATGAAAGGCTTCATGTAAGACAATGAAAACAATATACAGAATAACGAAAAGGATAGATCCAATCATCATAGTCCAAAATGAAAAATCAAAATCTTTAAAGCAAATATATTGAATAGCTACAAACAATATGACGAGACCACTTGTGACAACAATATTGTCCATCATTAGTTTTTTTATATCCAACTCTATTACGATAGGTTCTTTATCTGGTTGCATGAAGATCCTCCGTTCATTCATGAATTAAGTTCATTATATAGAAAGAATTGTTTGGTTGCGACTTGAAAGACATGTATATATATGTTACAATTCATTGATGTGAGTAATAATTATTACTTGCTCCTTGCTCCCTTTTATAGGAGAGCCTAAGTCCATAAGGAGGTGTAAACAGATGAGAAAATACGAATTAATGTACATCGTACGTCCGAACATTGAAGACGAAGCGAAGAAAGCTTTAGTTGAACGTTTCAACGAAATCTTAACTTCTAACGGTGCAGAAGTCATCGAATCAAAAGAGTGGGGCAAACGCCGCTTAGCTTATGAAATTCAAGACTTCCGCGAAGGTTTCTACCAAATCGTGAAAGTAAACGCTACTTCAGAAGCAATTAACGAATACACACGTCTTGCTAACATTAGCGAAGATATCATTCGTCACATTGCGGTTCGCCAAGAAGCATAATCATTTAACAAAATGCTGAAAAAAGGAGGTTGCATTTCTGATGATAAACCGTGTCGTATTAGTTGGAAGACTAACAAAAGATCCTGAGCTACGCTATACGCCTAATGGTGTTGCGTCTACAAGATTTACAGTTGCTGTAAATCGAACATTCTCAAACCAACAAGGTGACCGCGAAGCTGATTTCATTAGCTGTGTTGCTTGGCGCAAACAGGCCGAAAACCTAGCGAACTTCATGCGAAAAGGAAGTTTAATTGGAGTGGAAGGTCGCATTCAAACAGGCAGTTACGAAGGACAAGATGGTAAGCGAGTATACACAACAGATGTAGTGGCCGATAGCGTACAGTTTTTAGAACCTCGTAATGGTGGTGGTGCTCCTGCATCTCCTCAATACGGTGGTGGACAGACTTACGGTAATAACCAACCGTCATATGGCGGTGGTCAACCACAACAACAGTTTGGTGGTGCTATGCCAGGGCAGGGTTCATTTGGCGGCGATGCTTATCAGCAAAATCAACCACCTGTGAATCAGCCGAATTATACACGTGTAGATGAGGATCCATTTGCTAATAGCAAAGGACCGATAGAAGTATCTGAGGATGACTTACCGTTCTAATACTTCTAAAATAAAAAATGATAAGGAGGAGACATACTATGGCACCACGTCGCGGAGGCCGCAAACGCCGTAAAGTTTGCTACTTCACTTCAAACAATATTACGCACATCGACTACAAAGATGTAGATTTATTAAAAAAATTCATCTCTGAGCGCGGTAAAATTTTACCACGTCGCGTAACTGGCACAAGTGCAAAGTACCAACGTAAATTAACTTCAGCTATCAAAGTATCTCGTATCATGGGATTACTTCCATTCGTAGCAGAAGATAAATAAGATATAAATAAAGGCACAACAAGGTTTAATCGCTTTGATTGTGCTTTTTTTATTTGTGAAAATGGAGTTGCTAATCTTGTAACCGCCAGTATAGAAATTTTAGAAGGTTAACATGTGAATAATCACATAGGGTAGGGAAATCGAGAATGAATATCCCGATTCTGGTAATATCGTTTATTTTATAGCACATCACCAAAAGATGAGGATGGTTAAAATGTATGTCATGTTGATTGGAGTGGAGACCGGGCGACTCCTTGGGGATCAGCGATAGAGGAACGAAGGCTAAAACCATCACATCCTGTGATAACGCCTTCGTGACCAACATCGTGTTGGCCCGAGACCCTGCAGCGAAGCGAAGCGGCTCATCGGACGCCCCCAGGAAGCTTTGCTCTGTGCGAAAGCGTAGCGACAGTAACAACAAAGCGCCCGGTCGGAACGGAAATCAACTCCCACGCTATGGCGACGATCTTAGTTGATCTCAGTAATTGCTCTATATATTACCATTTGCTATTATCATAAGAATTTATTACACTCTTAGTAGACATGAATAAAGAAAAGATGAAATTTTAGAGATTGAGAAACAATCGACTAAGTAACATTTTTTAAAACAAAACGGCTTATAATCATTTCGATTAAAAGCCTTTTTTCATGTATTAGTAACTGTCGTAAGTTGCTTTTTTTATTGTTGAAAAAATTTGAGAAACACATATATATAATCAATGAATGAATTTGTTCTTTTTCGGTAAAAAATCTTCTATATAGCTATGTATTTCACGCTTTAGTCATTGGTTCTACAAAATTAATGGCAAAGCAATCAGTTGTTCTTAGCGTTTTTTGTTCAATAACCTGAAAAAATGGTACAATAAAGGTCAGTAAGTTTAGCTGAAAAAAGGAAGGTTTTCAATGCCGAATAATCAAACGAAGGCGCTTGTACAAGGTGCTGCAATGGTGGCAATTTTCACCTTGATGATGATACTATCTGCGTATATTCCATTTGCTCTCATGTTAGTATTTTTATTTGCACCGCTACCGTTTTCTTGGTATAGCGCAAAATATAAGCGTTCCACATCAATATTTATAGCAATTGTCGGTTGTATCCTAACGTTTTTAACAAGTGGATTAATCATGCTTCCATTCGCGTTTATTTTCGCGATTGTCGGAATAATTATAGGCGATGCAATACGCCGACAAAAAAGTAAATTATATTTATTTATGTCATCAGGACTTGCCATATTGTTATCAACTGCAGTTGTATTTTTAGCATATGTGCGTTTAGCAGGCATTAATATGATTGAGATTGGTATAGAAGAAGCAAGAAAAAATTATGAACAAACTACAGCACTATCTCAAAATATTCCTGGACAATCAGCTGTGACTCCTGAACAGATAGAAGCAGTAACAAAGATGATGGAATCTACTGTTCCATCAACAGTAACTTTGGGCGCATTTTTAGTTGCATTTGTATTAGTGACAGTGAATTTATCTGTATTAAAGAGATTAGGTTTGAATGTACCAAAATTTGCACCGTTCCAACATATGCGTCTACCACGATCTATTTTATGGTATTACATGATTATTTTATGCATTAATTTATTTATGCGTCCAGAATCTGGATCTACATTAGATATTATTATTTTAAATTTTTCTTATATATTATGGGTGTTATTACTCCTGCAGGGGATTTCCTTTATACATTATTTTATTTCTAAAAAGGGAATGCCGAATGTTGTAAAATGGATAGCAACTTTGTTAGCCTTACCACTAGCATCCTTTATGATATTGCTAGGCATCGTAGATTTAGGTTTCGACGTACGTTCACTTGTGAAAGGGAAAACTAAAGAATAAGGGGCTGATGTAATGGGGACTTTTAGAAAACGACCAATCCGCTATCCGCTTTTTGTTCTTTCCATTTTTGGCATTGTGACGTTCATGCTTCTATGTATTTGGAATATCGGGATAGGTATCGGTTATGGAGTAGGTTTTGTTCTATTAATGGCTTATACGTGGAAGGTAGAAAAGATTACCTTTGATGAAACAGAAAAGCATATTGAATCTATCTCTTTCCGCATGAAAAAAGTTGGGGAAGAGGCATTGCTTGAAATGCCAATCGGGATTTTACTTGTCAATGATCAATATGAAATAGAATGGTCGAATCCATATATGCAAGGCGTTTTAAATATGGAGAATTTAGTAGGTGAAGGTATCGTTAATATATCTGACGATATTTACGTGCTAATGAAGAGCGAAGAGACAAACGAAGATACGATTACGCTCCGTGATCGTAAATATCGAGTTTATTATAAAAAAGAAGAGAATTTACTATATTTCTTTGATATCACTGAGCAGATAGCTATTGAAAAGCAATACTATGCAGATCGTACAGTTATTGCGATTTTATTTGTTGATAACTATGACGAAATTACGCAAGCAATGGATGACCAACCACGTAGTTTAACGAATACGATGGTGACATCCATTGTTAATGATTGGGCGGCTGAACAAGGGATATTTGTCAAAAGAATATCATCCGATCGTTTTTTAGCTGTATTAAACGAATCCATTTTAATGGAGCTTGAGAAGAAAAAATTTGCCATTCTAGATACAATTCGAGAAAAAACAGCGCAAAAAAATATGTCATTAACATTAAGTATTGGGGTTGGTGCAGGATCATCTTCATTAGTAGAGCTTGGTGAACTAGCACAATCAAGTTTAGATCTTGTTTTAGGCCGTGGTGGTGATCAGGTTGCTATCAAGCAACCTACAGGAAAACTAAAATTCTATGGCGGGAAAACGAACCCTGTTGAGAAACGTACGCGCGTTAGAGCACGTGTTATTTCCCATGCACTACGTGATTTAATTCAGGATAGTGACCAAGTATTTGTTATGGGACATAAAAACCCTGATATGGACTCTATTGGTGCCTCTGTTGGTGTACGTAAAATGGCACAAATGAATGATGTGAAGGGCTATGTGATCGTAAATTTTGAGGAATTAAACGGAAGTGTAACACGTTTAATGAATGAAATAGAGAGTAAATCGGATTTCTATGAAAGTTTCCTAACGCCAGAGGAAGCTGCATCAAGAATGACAGAGAAATCTTTGCTCGTTATAGTCGATACGCATAAACCGGATTTAGTCATCGAATCACAGCTATTGAAGCTGGCTGAAAAAGTTGTGGTGATTGATCATCATCGTCGAAGTGAGGATTTTATAGAAAATCCAACGCTTGTTTATATGGAGCCATATGCATCATCTACAGCAGAGCTTATAACAGAGTTACTCGAGTATCAACCAAAACGTGCAAAGATTAATATGTTAGAGGCTACGGCATTGCTGGCGGGAATTATTGTTGATACGAAGAGTTTTACATTGCGTACAGGAGCCCGTACGTTCGAAGCGGCTTCTTATTTACGGACAAATGGTGCCGATACAGTGCTAGTACAGCGATTATTAAAAGAAGACGTCGATACGTATATCGAGCGTTCTAAAATAGTGCAAACAGTTAAGTTCGTGAAGCCGGGTATTGCTATTGCTGTAGGTGAGGAAGCGAAAGTGTATGATTCTGTACTAATTGCGCAAACAGCAGACATTTTACTAACAATGAAGGATGTTGGTGCTTCCTTTGTCATTGCGCATCGTTCAGATGGCAAAATCGGCATAAGTGCAAGATCACTTGGTGAGGTAAACGTACAGCTTGTTATGGAAAAGCTAGGCGGCGGCGGACATTTAACAAATGCAGCTTGCCAAGTCGAAGCAAATTCCATTGCTGGAGTAAGAAAATATTTAGAAGAGGCCATAAATGAGGTACTCGAAGGGAGTTCGGAATCATGAAAGTAGTATTTTTAAAAGACGTTAAAGGAAAAGGGAAAAAAGGGGAAGTTAAAAATGTAGCAGACGGCTACGCACAAAACTTCTTAATTAAAAATGGCTATGCTGCTGAAGCAAATGCACAAGCATTAAGCCAATTAGAAGGTCAAAAGAATTTAGAAGCTAAAAATGCTGCTGCAGAATTAGCTGAAGCGAAAGCATTAAAAGAAAAATTAGAAGCTTTAACAGTAGAATTAAAAGCAAAATCAGGTGAAGGAGGTCGCCTATTTGGCTCAGTATCTACAAAGCAAATTGCTGATGCGCTTCAAAAAACGCATGGCATAAAAATTGATAAACGTAAAATGACTTTAAGCGATGGAATTCGTGCGCTAGGCTTTACAAATGTACCTGTAAAACTACATCATGAAGTATCTGCAGCATTAAAAGTTCATGTAACGGAAGAATAAGGGGCGACGATCCATGAACGAACCGATGATGGATCGCGTTCCACCGCATAACCGGGAAGCAGAGCAATCGGTTATCGGTGCAATTTTCCTCGATCCTCAATCGTTAATCACTGCATCTGAAATTTTGCTAGCAGATGATTTTTATCATAATGCACATAAGACAATTTTTGAAACGATGCTACGTTTAAGTGATCAAGGAAAAGCGATAGATGTTGTAACAGTTACAGAAGAATTATCAGCTAAAAAAGAAATTGAGGATGTTGGCGGGCTATCGTATTTACTAGAGCTCGCCAATGCTGTCCCTACGGCTGCTAACGTCGCACACTATGCGAAAATTGTCGAAGAAAAGGCTCTATTACGTCGTTTAATTCGTGTAGCTACTAAAATAGTAGAAGATGGCTATACTCGTGAGGATGAGGTAGAGGCATTACTAGGCGAAGCAGAGAAGAAAATGATGGAGGTAGCCAATCGTAAAAATGCGGGTGACTTTAAGCATGTTAAAGACGTATTGGTGGAAACCTTTGATAACATCGAAAAGATGCAATCACAAAAAGGTGATGTTACAGGTATCCCGACAGGCTTCCGTGATTTAGACCATATAACAGCTGGCTTCCAGCGCAACGATTTAATTATTGTAGCGGCACGTCCTTCTGTAGGTAAAACAGCCTTTGCATTGAATGTTGCGCAAAGTGTTGCCGTTCAAGCACGTGAAAATGTTGCAATTTTCTCCTTAGAGATGGGTGCTGAGCAGCTAGTTATGCGTATGCTTTGTGCGGAGGGAAATATAGATGCACAAGTTTTACGTACAGGTGCTTTAACAACGGAAGATTGGGGTAAACTAACTATGGCAATGGGGAGTTTATCGAATTCTGGAATTTTTATTGATGATACACCAGGTGTACGTATCAATGAAATTCGAGCAAAATGTCGACGTTTAGCACAGGAGCATGGTCTCGGTATGATTTTGATCGATTATTTACAGCTCATTCAAGGTAGTGGTAAGCCAGGGGAGAACCGTCAGCAAGAGGTATCTGAGATTTCGCGTTCTTTAAAAGGTCTAGCGCGTGAATTAAAGGTTCCGGTCATTGCATTATCACAGCTATCTCGTGGCGTTGAGCAACGTCAAGATAAACGACCTATGATGAGTGACTTACGTGAATCGGGAAGTATTGAGCAAGATGCTGATATTGTTGCCTTCTTATATCGTGATGATTATTACGATAAAGAGTCTGAGAGTAAAAATATGATTGAAATTATTATTGCTAAACAGCGTAACGGTCCAACGGGTACAGTTACACTCGCTTTTAAAAAGGAATTCAATAAATTCATTAATGTGGATTGGTCGCAAATGCCGCCACCACCTCCACGTGATTAAAAATTTATCTTCATTCATAAGATCCTTCTTTTAGAAGAACTCAACGTTGGAGATTACGCAAATACGGAATTAATCTGAATGTTAGATAATATTCATATCATTCTGTTATTAAACACGAACGTTGAATCATATTTTTTGATTTTACGTTCGTGTTTTTAAGTATTTTTGTTGACTAGGCGTTTCTATCATTGTTACAATAATTAACGGCTTAAAAATTGAGATACAAATCGTATCTAACGGAGGTGCTGACTATGACATCAGTTGTAGTTGTAGGAACACAGTGGGGAGACGAAGGAAAAGGTAAAATTACGGATTTCCTTTCACAAAAAGCCGATGCAATCGCTCGTTTTGCAGGCGGTGATAATGCAGGACATACTATTAAATTTGATGGTGAAACTTATAAGTTACATTTAATTCCATCAGGGATTTTCTATAAAGAAAAAACTTCAGTAATCGGAAATGGTCTGGTTGTTAATCCAAAGTCATTAGTTACTGAGCTTAGAGGCTTACAAGAGCGTGGCGTTGATACAGATAATTTACGAATTTCTAATCGTGCGCATGTTATTTTGCCATATCATATAAAGCAAGATATCGCTGATGAGGAAAGCCGTGGCGATAATAAAATTGGTACGACTTGTAAAGGGATTGGACCATGTTATCAGGATAAAGTAGCACGTATCGGTATCCGTATGGCTGATTTACTAGACAAGGATGTATTTGAAGAAAAACTACGTCAAAATTTAGCAATTAAGAATAAGTTATTTGAGAAATTTTACGAAGTTGAAGGCGTAACATTCGAAGGAATCTTCGAGGAATATTACAACTATGGACAAGAAATCGCAAAATATGTAACAGACACATCGAAAATCTTAAATGATGTACTAGATGAAGGCGGCAAAGTGTTATTTGAAGGAGCACAAGGTATTTTACTTGATGTCGATCAAGGTACGTACCCATTTGTAACATCTTCAAATCCTGTTGCAGGCGGAGTAGCAATCGGTGCTGGCGTTGGTCCATCACGAGTTACAAGTGTTATTGGTGTATCTAAAGCCTATACATCTCGTGTTGGCGATGGACCGTTCCCAACTGAATTATTTGATGAAGTAGGTCAACAAATTCGTGAAGTTGGTCGTGAATACGGTACAACAACTGGCCGCCCACGTCGTGTAGGCTGGTTCGATACGGTAGTTGTACGCCACTCACGCCGAGTAAGTGGTATTACGCATCTTGCGCTTAACTCAATCGATGTTTTATCTGGTTTAGAAACAGTTAAAATTTGTACTGCGTATAAATATATAGATGAAACGATTACTGAGTATCCAGCAAATCTTCATATTATTGAACAATGTGAACCAATTTATGAAGAGCTTCCAGGCTGGTCAGAAGATGTTACAGGCTGCAAAACATTAGAAGAGCTACCTGAGAATGCACGACGCTATGTAGAACGCGTGAGTGAATTAACTGGTATTGAAATTGCTACTTTCTCTGTTGGTCCTGCACGTGAACAAACGAACGTTTTAGTGGACGTTTGGGAAGCAAAATAATTATAAATCATAAAAGGGCGTACCATATGCGGTACGTCCTTTTTTATACCTCTTTACTTACACTGATTTGAGATGAGGTGAGAATTATTGTCCGTTAATGTAGGATATATCAAAAATAAGTATGACTCTTCTGCAAAACGAGGGGTTGATTTCCGTTCCGCCTGAGCGCTTTGTTGCTGACGCTTCGCTTTCGCACAGAGCAAAGCTTCCTGGGGGCGTCCGATGAGCCGCTTCACTCGCGCTGCTCGCTCCAGGGTCTCGGGCCAACACGAGGTTGGTCACGAAGGCGTTATCACAGGATGTGATGGTTTTAGCCTTCGTTCCTCTATCGCTGATCCCCAAGGAGTCGCTCAGTCTCCACTCCAATCAACCAATTCACATAGCATGTATCTTCTGGCATATTACTCTAATTTATAGTGATGATATGCGAAAATATAGTGGCAGCAACATATGCTTATTGCAAAGTGTTCACTTCCATAGATGTTTTTCAAACAATATTAAAAAGGACGTACCATATACGGTACGTCCTTTTTGCTATTAGTGAATATCTCTCTTCTTGAAACGGCCACCTCTAACCTCTGCAATATTACCAATTGCTAGGAATGCATTATCATCAATTTCAGAGACGATTGATTTAAGCTTGGATTCCTCTAATCGGGTAATGACGGTAAAAATAACTTTTTTATCGTTACCTGTATAAGCCCCCTCACCATGAAGGAAGGTTACACCTCGACCTAGTCGGTCCATAATCGTCTGCCCTATTTCATCAATGTCGTCACTTATGATATAAACAGATTTTGATTCCTCCATCCCTTGAATGACGATGTCGATCATTTTATAGGCGATATAGTATGCCAGGATAGAGTACATGGCTTGTTCCCATGTGAACACAAATCCCGCTACCGCAAAGATGAGTAAATTGCAGAACATAATAATTTCACCAACGGAGAACGGTGTTTTACTATTAAATAAAATAGCTAAAATTTCTGTCCCATCTAATGAACCACCATAACGAATGACGATGCCGACACCAATACCTAAAATCATACCTCCAAAAACTGTGGCCAATAGCGTATCTTGAGTAAACGGGTTTAGATTATGTAAGAAGAGTGTTGTTAATGAGAGTACAGTAATTCCGAGCCCTGTGGAAAGTGCAAAGGTTTTACCGATTTGTTTATAGCCTAAAAAGATGAAAGGTAAGTTTAAAATGAAGATGAAAATACCAAGAGGTAAATTTAATAAATGAGAAGTGATAATGGAAACACCTACGATTCCACCATCCATAATGTGGTTTGGTACTAAAAATAGCTCAAGCCCCAGTGCCATAATGAATGCACCTAATGCCACCATAATGGTCCTAATTATAAGTTTACGAACGGGATTCTTACTTTGGGGCTTCCTTACTTTAGGGGTTATTCCAGAGGTTTGTAAAACATTCAAATTAATCGCTCCATTCAACTAGTGTATCTTATTGCTATTTTATCAGAATATTTAAAAAGCAAAAAGGGGGTAAGTCTAAAATTATACTAAAAATAAATGGAATACTACCGCTGTATTTAAAGAACTTAACCAATCGCTTGGAGTAGAGGTTGAGCGGCTTAGGGTCTAGATACATCATGGAAAGCACTATACTGGAATAAAAATCCATTTTTAAAATATATTTATTAATAGTTATAAAAATAGGAATGATGTAACAATTAGTAGAGAATTAATACATTTACATTACAAAAAGATGAAAACAGTTAAACTGTATTTTCTTTATGGTACAGTATATTGGTGCAAAAATTATTTGTGGGTAATTAATACTGCTATAGAAAAGTTAGAAGGTGCTTTACGGACACCTATCATCAATAAAAGTGCAAGTTAGGACAAGTAAGTAGTAGGAAAAAGTTCTGTTATGGGAAATATAGGATCTGCTAGAAACCCAACAGGTATATATCTACACATCTACACTTTTGAAGTTAAGAAAAAGGGTTTGTTAGAAAACCCATTATCATATGTAGGGCGTTAATCAATTCGAATAGGAGGCAGTCCAAAATAGGGCTGTCTTTTTATATACCTTGTATATAAATCTATGTTATTTCCCGAGAAATATTTGTCGAAATGTAGTTTAAAATAATATCGTAAAGTGTCTTAGGATTTAGTATAATGCATAGAAGCTAAAAGCATGGTAGAGTTAGAGTAGTGACTTTAACTTCTTTCAGCAAAAGTCTCCCATCCTTTTAGGTGGTGAGTTAATGCGAGTTGAAGTTATTTTTCAGTGGATGTCCGCTGAAATAAGTTAAAGCCTCCGGCGGATGTCATGGATTCGGAAAGGAGTGCTTTGTGCAAGCACAAAGCCGAATCCAGACGCAATTATACCGAGGCATAATTGATAAATACAATCGTTTAAAAATAGATAAATAGCGAAAGGGAGAAAAAATATGGACAAGACCATTTTAGTTGTTGACGATGAAAAACCAATCGCAGATATTTTACAGTTTAATTTAATAAAAGAAGGCTACAAAGTTATTTGTGCTTATGATGGAGATGAAGCACTAGAGAAGGTTGAGGAAGAGCAACCAGATTTAATGCTTTTAGATATAATGTTACCTAAGCGTGATGGAATGGAAGTTTGTCGAGAAGTACGAAAAAAATATGATTTCCCTATCATTATGCTAACTGCAAAAGGGTCAGAGATTGATAAAGTATTAGGACTAGAAATGGGCGCAGATGATTATGTGACAAAGCCATTTAGTACACGTGAGCTTATTGCGCGTGTAAAGGCAAATATGCGTCGTTTACAGGTAGTAGCCCCTACTGCCGAAGAGGTTGAAGAAGAATCCAATGAAATTGTAGTAGGCTCTCTTGTTATTCAGCCAGATGCTTACTTAGTATTGAAACGTGATGAGGCAATTGAACTAACACACAGAGAGTTTGAACTATTACATTACTTAGGGAAGCATATCGGTCAAGTAATGACGCGTGAACATTTGCTACAAACCGTGTGGGGCTATGACTATTTCGGTGATGTACGAACAGTAGACGTAACAATTCGTCGTTTACGAGAAAAAATAGAGGACAATCCTAGTCATCCAGCATGGATTGTAACACGCCGTGGTGTAGGTTATTATCTACGAAATCCTGAACAGGAGTAAAAAGGAATGCAGAAAGTAAGCTTCTTTAAATCAATTCATGTCAAACTGGTATTAATTTACATTTTGTTGATACTTCTTGCTTTGCAAATAATAGGAATTTATTTTGCGCGTGAATTAGAGCAAAATTTAAAAGAAAATTTCCGACAATCTATTTTTCAACGTGTTGATTTGATGCAATATAGCATTCGTGAAGAAATGTTAAAAGAACGCGATGAGAGTATGCCATCTCTTGAAGAAGGCTTGGAAACGATTGTAATGGAGTTTTCCACGGGGCTGAAAGAAGTTTCTAATGGAGATATTTTAGAAATCCGTGTCATCGATAATAGACAGCGTATTCGTGCCACATCTGAGGTAGACAATCAAAGTTTGATAGGACAGCGTTCGAATAATGATCTCGTACGCCGTGCTATCTCTGCAGAAACATTATTTGAAAACATTAAACTTGATAATAAAACAAGAAATCGAGTGTGGGTGTTAGCTTCGCCAATTCGAGATGGTGTAGGTCCTGATGATGAAATCGTAGGGGTACTCTACATTGAAGCTAATATTGAATCTGTTTTTGAACAAGTGAATGACATTAACCGTATTTTCCTTGGTGGTACAGCAGTGTCCTTAGTGATTACTATCTTTTTAGGAATCTTAGTGGCACGAACAATTACACAGCCGATTTCAGATATGCGTAAGCAAGCACAGGCGATGGCAAAGGGGAACTATTCTCGAAAAGTACGGGTTTATGGTACAGATGAGATAGGGCAGCTGGCTATAACCTTTAATCATTTAACAAATCGCTTGCAGGAGGCGCAATCTACTACTGAGGCAGAGCGGCGAAAGCTCGATTCGGTCCTTAGTAATATGACGGATGGTGTTATTGCAACAGATCGAAAAGGACGCATCATTCTTATTAATGACCCCGCACTAGAGCTGCTGCATATTTCAAGAGATATTACATTAGGCCGTCCGATTGCATCTGTTTTAGGTATTGATCAAGAGTATAGTTTTGAGGATTTAATTCACATGAATGATGCGGTGAATTTAAATTTCAGTACAGCAGACGCACCGTATATTTTACGTGCGAATTTCTCTGTTATTCAAAAAGAAACGGGCTTTATTAATGGTCTAATTACCGTACTGCACGATATTACGGAACAGGAAAAAATAGAGATGGATCGCAGGGAATTTGTATCAAATGTGTCACATGAATTAAGGACACCATTAACGACGATGCGGAGTTATTTAGAGGCGTTAGCAGATGGTGCATGGAAAGATGAAAATATTGCTCCAACATTTTTGAATGTCACACAAACAGAGACAGAGCGTATGATCCGCTTAGTGAATGACTTATTGCAGTTATCACGAATGGATAGTTCAGATTATGAATTGAATCAAGACATTGTTCTATTTAATTCATTCTTTAACCGTATTATCGATCGTTTTGAAATGTCTAAGTCAGATAAAGTGATGTTTGAACGTTTATTCCCAGAGGCATCTTATTATGTAGAAATCGATACGGATAAGGTGACACAAGTTATCGATAATATCATTTCTAATGCTATTAAGTATTCACCCGATGGAGGTAATATTCGCTTTGGCTTTACAGCACAAGGAGATATGCTAAAGGTTATGATTTCCGATGATGGTATGGGAATTCCTAAGGAAAATGTAGGACGTATTTTTGAGCGTTTCTATCGAGTAGATCGGGCTCGAGCTCGTTCTATGGGAGGCACTGGTCTAGGGCTAGCTATTGCGAGGGAAATGATTGAAGCTCATGGCGGTAAAATATGGGCTGAAAGTGAAGAAGGGCATGGAACAACGGTTTTCTTCACTTTACCACTTAATTTAGATGATTTTGATGAGGCAGGTGAGTGGGAATGAAATATATAGAACCAGTTAAATCAGTTGTTCTATTCCTACTCGTTATGCTAAGTGTAGTTTTAACCTTTATGATTTGGACATACACGCCAGATTATAAAGTTATTGAACAGACTGAAGGAAAAGAAATTCTAATCGGACCACAAAAAAAAATGGATGATGTAATTCGTCCTTATAAAGCTATTTACCGTTTTGATAAGGAATTTACCGGAACAGTATCTAATGGTGCAATGATAGATATTATGGACGCATTTCGGGGATGGAATGTCCTAGATTTAACGCCCATTGACAATAATCTTAAGGCGGACTCTGTAAACGACATGATTCGTTCTAACAATTATATGACCGTCTTTTTTCCTGGTGAGATTCCTTACTCTGCCTTTAACACGATTTTTCAGTTCGCTGATAAGGATCTACCTGAAACAACCTTCAATCGTATGATTATAGATTGGGGCAATTATAATAACAAAGTGTTACAGGTATTTTTCATTAGTGGCAACAATGAATTATTGATGGGTTCACGTGTAAGTCTAGAAAATGCTAATCAATTTGTAAGAAATATTATTGAACCAGCGAAAACATACGGCACTTTTAAAGAAGTGGAGCGAGATGGCTTTACCTCACTATATATTGCAAATGATAAAATTGAATCTGCAAAATATACGTATTTAATCGAAGAGAAACCTGAATTATTTAAAAATGTGGTATTTACAAATCTAAACAATGTCGTGCGCACTGATGAAAGTGCAACTACTGAAAAATATCACGATGGAATGTCACGGATGGTGATTGATTCGAAAGTGAAATCATTAACCTATGTATATCCAGCTGCAGAAAGTAGTGTAAGAATAGAGCCTTCCAAGCTCTTTACGGATAGCTTTGAATTTATCAATGAACACGGCGGTTTTACAGATGATTATCGCTTAGCCTCAACAAGTACAAGCAATAATCAATTAGATTATCAGCTTTATTTACATGGACTACCGATTTATAGTGATCAGGCTATAAACCGAATTACAACCGTTTGGGGAGATAATCGTATTTTCCGCTACAAACGTCCATACTTTTCTTTTGAGAAAGATATTCCATCCGAAAAAGAGATGAAGGAACTTCCGTCAGGATCTGAAATCGTTGAAAAGATTAAAAAGCTAAATAACATTGCTTTATCAGATATAGATGATATTGTTGTGGGTTTCTATTTAACCTATGACCAAAGTACAATAGTGACATTAGAGCCATGCTGGTTTGTTATTCGTAACGGTATATCGACGAAACTGACGCCTGACATATTAGGGGGTGTCATAAATGGATTGGAATAGAACAAAATCTATTTTTATATTCGTTTTTTTAATCTTAAATATCTTCTTGTATTGGTTGTATTTAAATCGCTATAATGAAGCGCAGAGCGTTGAAATACTAGGTGAAAAAACAATAGAAGCCCGTTTAAAAGATGATAATATAACGTATGGACCACTGCCGAATAGTAATGAATCTGCTACTTACATTACAGGCAAAGTGCATAATTTTAAAAATATTGTTAACGATGACAATCAGCGAGTAAGTTTCACTGATGAGACACATGCACATATACGTGTTAATTTTATTAACCCTGTGAAATTACGAAATATTAGCGATGATACAAGCTTTACTGATTTTGTCCATACAAACGTTAAAGATGGAGATTCTTATGCACTATGGAAGGTAGATCATGAGGAAAGAGTCGCAGTCTTCTTCCAGAAGAAAAATAATCGAATGTTCTATTACAATGATAGTGCCGTATTAAAAGTACAGTGGAATTTAGATAACGAAGTGGTAATGTATGAGCAGACAATGATTGATAATATCGAAGAGATGGAGGAACAAGAAACGGTCATACCACCACTTCAAATTTTCCAGACACTTTATAATAAAGGGCTATTAAAATCAGAATCGCGTATTAAGCAAGTGAAGCTAGGTTACTCAACATTTAGTAATTTAACACAAACGCAAGTGTTGATACCAACATGGGAAGTACAAGTGGAATTACCGGACGGAGAAATAGATGAGTACTTCGTTGATGCTATTGATGGGAAAATTATTGAAATCCAAGGAGACAAGCAAAAGGCTGAAGAGGAAGACTGGGGAGTTGAATAATGCGATTTAGTGTTTTAGCAAGTGGTAGTACAGGAAATTCGATTTATGTAGAGAATGATGATCATGCATTTATTGTCGATGCGGGTCTTAGTGGCAAAAAGATGGAGCAACTATTTACAAAAGTCGACCGCAATATGAAACAGCTAAGTGGCATTTTTGTTACACATGAGCATAGTGATCATATTAAAGGAATAGGTGTATTGGCACGAAAATATAATGTACCTGTTTATGCTAACGCCAAAACGTGGCAGGCGATGGACGGGCTAGTCGGTGATATACCTTTAGAGCAACGTTTTGAATTTGAAATGGATACTGTAAAGCATTTTGGTTCATTGGCTGTTGAATCTTTTGCTGTATCCCATGATGCAGCAGATCCAATGTTTTATAGCTTTCATGAAGATGGGCGCAAGCTTGTTGTTATTACGGATACAGGTTATGTCAGTGACCGTATGAAAGGGATTATTCGTGGTGCTGATTCCTTTGTATTTGAAAGTAACCACGATGTGAATATGCTGCAAATGGGGCGTTATCCATGGTCTATAAAACGTCGTATTTTAAGTGATGTAGGGCACGTTTCAAATGAGGATGCAGCTATCGCAATGAGTGACGTAGTATTTGAAAAACCAACAAATATATATTTATCACATTTAAGTAAAGATAATAATATGAAAGAGCTTGCACGCATGAGTGTTACACAAACGTTGCAATCTTGCGGCATTATTGTCGGGGAGTATTTAAATTTACTTGATACAGATGCAGAAGAGCCGACGAAATTAGTAACCGTTTAATGATTAGTAAACAATAAAAAAGAAGATTTAATGAGGCTGTTCAATCACATTTTATAGAAAATGTATTGAACAGCCATTTTTATGTCCATTTTATTTATTTTTCATCTGATTTTAATGTTTGAATTGTAATATTAGGGTAACAACTAGCAAATACTAATAAGGGAAAGGATGAGGAAAATGGGCTATTTTCAAGATGATGATAAAAATAATGATTTATTAAAAAATGATGAAATACAGAAGTCACCTCTTCAGGAGCGACTCGAACAAGAGGAGCGAGAAACGCAAGAGAAACGTCATAAAAAGAAAGGCGGTGGCGGAGGTAAAGGTGGTTATTTATTTACCGGTTTTATCGGCGTCATCATTGGGGCTTTACTCGTTTGGCTCATGATGCCTGGACTTGTTAATCAAATGCCTGGTACAACAACAAGTAGCGCAGGTAATGGTAATAAAAATGAAACAACCATTAATCAAGTTGCAACAGAAGTGACAACTGATGTTACGAAAGCAGTTGATAAGGCTTCAGGGGCCGTTGTAGGGATTACAAATATTCAAGAAGTGAAAAGTGGAGGATTCTGGAACCCGACAACCACGTCAGAAGAGGCTGCAGGGAGTGGTTCAGGTGTTATTTACAAAGTTCAAGGCGATAAAGCATTTATCGTGACAAATAACCATGTTATTGAAGGTGCAAAGCAGTTAGAAGTAACAATGCCAGATGGTTCGAAAGAAGTGGCACAATTAGTTGGTCGCGATGTTTGGACAGACTTAGCAGTCATTTCAATCAGCTCTAAAGATGTTAAGACAGTAGCGACATTTGGTAACTCTGATGTATTAAAACAAGGTGAAACAGTAATTGCGATTGGTAACCCACTGGGCTTAGAATTCTATGGTTCTGTTACTACAGGTGTTGTTTCTGGTAAGGATCGTTCTGTACCAGTTGACATAAACAATGATGGCACTATAGATTGGCAACAAGAAGTATTACAAACAGACGCAGCAATCAATCCTGGTAATAGTGGTGGTGCACTTGTAAACATTGCTGGTGAATTAGTCGGCATTAACTCCATGAAAATTGCACAATCCTCTGTTGAGGGTTTAGGCTTCTCCATTCCGATTAACTCAGCAATTCCTATTATCGAGGAATTAGAGAAAAATGGTGAAATGAAACGTCCAACAATGGGTATTAAAATATTAGCAGACTTAACGGATATTCCGTCATTCTATCAACAAAATTTAAAATTGCCAAATGATGTTACAAAAGGTGTTGTTATTGATAATGTTGTGCCTAACTCTCCAGCTGCAAAAGCAGGCATTCAACAATACGATGTAATAGTTGAAATGGATGGCGAAAAAATCGAAACATCAATCGATTTGCGCAAGCATTTATATATTAACAAAAAAATTGGTGATAAATTGACGATGAAAGTATACCGCCAAGGTAAATTAGTGGATCTATCACTAACATTAACAAATAGCGATTCATTGTAAATTAGAAATCAGTGGAGATTATAAGATCTCCACTGATTTTTTTTTGTGAATTTAAAGATATTATTTATCATCAAAAGTTGATACTAATATTTGTTATCATGTATGCCATTTTTATAAGTTGATTGGAGTGGAGGCTGGGTGACTCCTTGGGGATCAGCAATAGAGGAACGAAGGCTAAAGCCATCACGTCCTGTGATAACGCCTTCGTGACCAACCTAGGTGCTGTCGCTTCGTTGCACTACGCTTTCGCGCAAAAAACATCTGTTGGCCCGAGGCCCTGGAGCGAGCATCGCGAGTGAAGCAGCTCATAGGACGCCCGTAGGAAAGCACCCATCCGGAACGGGAAATCAACCCCACATTATTAATGATGCGTTAAAAATATTCGAAGGCATCGAATGAATTATTAAGGATGATTTAGAAAATATTGTGGATAACTAGAAAATTGTGAATAATAACATATACACTGCGAGTGGCGGTAGAAAGCCTATTCTTCCATACTCGCCTGACCTTTGTTACAATAGATTGTGGATAACATAGACTGAATTGTGAATAAGTTTGTGGAAATTTCGGAAAATAAGAAGAGGTGCAAAAATGGAAAAATACAGCTGTGAAAACCATATAGAACACGCTTTAGACATGTTTGTGGCTGAGCAAAAAGAGTTCCCAATTATGGATAAAATCGAAGAGGATAAAAAGTTATCCACAAAATGTAGCTACTGTGAACGACCTGCAGAATATCTTGTATCAAGTAAATAACTTTACACAAGATATAGGAATCACTTGTGGATATGTTGATAACTTTTGTGGATAATTTGTTTGTAAATGAAATGTAAAGGTGGATAACGTGTGAATATAACGATTGTATCAGTCGGAAAACTAAAAGAAAAGTACTTAAAAATGGGAATAGATGAATACGTAAAACGTCTCGGTGGCTACGCAAAAATGGATTTAATTGAAGTACCAGATGAAAAAGCACCCGAGCAGCTAAGCGAAGCAGAGATGGAAATTGTAAAGAAAAAAGAGGGTGAACGTATTCTATCTAAAATCAGCCCAGATACATACGTTATCGCCCTAGCCATTAACGGCAAAATGAAAACCTCTGAACAAATGTCGGCAGATCTCGAATCCCTCATGACCTACGGCAAAAGTAAAATCGCGTTCGTCATTGGCGGCTCCCTTGGTTTACATGATGATGTGTTGAAACGTGCTGATGAACAACAATCCTTTGGAAAAATGACATTACCGCATCAGCTAATGAAGCTTGTTTTGGTGGAGCAGATTTATAGAAGTTTTAGGATTATGAAGGGAGAACCGTATCATAAGTAAGTGCGGTTTTATTATGCATCTAGTAGGAGATAATCTTTTTAAAGGGATTGCTTTATAATAAATACCAAAAAGAGAAATTGCGCTGTGCAATTTCTCTTTTTGCTTGAACTGAAATTAAATTATAACTCGGTAATTTCATTATGACCGTTGCCGTTGCCATTGCCATTGCCATTGCCATTGCCATTGCCGTTGCCATTGCCATTGCCATTACCATTGCCATTACCATTACCATTACCATTACCATTACCATTACCATTACCATTACCATTGCCATTGCCATTGCCATTGCCATTGCCATTGCCATTGCCATTGCCATTGCCGTTGCCATTACCATTGCCATTGCCGTTGCCATTGCCATTGCCATTGCCGTTGCCGTTGCCATTGCCATTGTCATTCCCTGGCTTTACAACCAACACATCAAATGTTAGTGTATGCTCACCATACGTTACCGTAATCGTCGTTTTACCTTGACCTTTTCCTTTTACAGCCCCTGCTTTTACAGTAGCTATTTTATCATTCGCTACTTCGTAGGTTGCAAGCTTTGTAACATCTTTTTCTGTTGTTTTACCATCAAAAGTAGTTACTTCAGTAATCTTAACTGTAACTTCTTTACCTATTCTAGTTTCAACCTGAGCTTGGTCAATTTCTAGTGTTACTATTGGTTCTTTTACAACAGATGCTTTAACTGTCACATTTACAGTAACTTTATTATCACCGTATGAAATAGTAATTGTAGTCGTGCCCTCACCTACTGCAGTTACTAAGCCATCTACTATTGTTGCAATATTTTCATCTCCAACAACATAAGTAGCTTTTGAAGTTACGTCTTCCTCTGTTGCCTCACCTACTGCAGGCGTTGACGTTTCTGTTACCGTAAGTTGTGCAGTTTCTCCAGCTGTTAGGTCTAGCTTAGTTGGATTTACAGAAAGTGCTACTACTGGTTCTACTACTTCTTTTTCATATATCAATGCTTCACCAACATTCCCGGCAGCGTCATTAATTATTACTGATACAGCATTAGTTTCTGCTGTTACTGGGAATGTGAAGCTACCGTCTTGATTTAATTTAAAAGCAACTGGCGCTTGTACTTCGCCATTTACCGTCGAAATATAGGAAGCTTTTAATTTATCATTTAAATTGTAATTTAAACCGTATAAATATAACTCTTCATTGTAGTCGATATACTTATCTGTTACCTGTCCTGTAGCGACACCTTTAGCTACTGAACCAGTAATTTCTGGTTTAGTCGTTTTCACGAAAATTGGTCCAACATAACCGGAAACTACTCCTGATGCTGCAAGACCGGTGAAGTCAATTGTATACAGGCCATCTGGAATCGTTGTGGCAGGTTCTGATCCCCATGGTTTGTACTGCCCACCAACATTCAGCGTATAAGAGCCTTTTCCTAGCGCAGTACCTGCATGTAGATAACCAATGTAGCCGTCTCCGTATTCGCCACCTTCAGGATTCATAATATCCCAAAGCTCGATATAGTTAGTTGTTACATCTCCAGTTAATGTGAATGAAAGTACAGCTGAGTCTTTCACTCCATCTCCGTTAAAGGATAGGTCTGTTTCTGTAATCTTAAAATCTTTAAGTTCAGTTACTGCTGCGCCACCAAAGTCAGCTGCAAATGGCAATGAGATTTCTGTATCTCCACCGCTGATGTAAATATACCCTAGTATTTCAGAGCCTTTTGGTGCCGTAGCTTGTGAAGCAGTTAATGTAATATTTAAAACTTGCTCACCAACTAGATTAAATGTCGGCTGATCTACTGTAACAGTTGCATCACCAAATGTTTTTGTCACATCAATTGATACGTTATAATTGCCGCCGTTCCCTTTAATATCTTTTACTAAAACTTGTTTCGTTACAGAAATATCCCGGTCTTTAAGTGATTGTGGACCGAAAGTAACTGTACCTTTCAAGTTTTCTGTAACTGCACCAGTTCCATCTAAAATTGCGCTATCAAGTGCATAGGCAAGAATTTCCGGATGAACTGCTGCATAAGCATTTACACGCCCTGCCCCCTGAGAAAACACATCGTATGTTGTTTTATCTAAAACCTTTGCGGTGTTAGAAAGCGCCACTTTTACATCGAACGTGTTCCAATCAGGGTTTGCTTGTTTAATTAATGCAGCAATACCTGTAATATGTGGTGTTGCCATAGAAGTTCCTGTTTTACGATCATATGCTTCCCCATAATCTGCATCAGGGAAATCTTTTTTATACATTGGAATCGTTGACATAATGTTTGTTCCAGGTGCACTTACATCTGGTTTAATATCAAAGTTTGGTGTAGATGGTCCACGTGAACTTGAAGAGTTTACATCATCTCCTAGTGTCTTTGTGGAAGCAAATTTACTAAAGCTTACTTTTCCGATTCCGCCTGCTAATGCAGCGCGAATTGCATCGCCATCTGTTTGGGACATATCAAATGTTGGCAGAAAATCAAATGAATCACCAAGGAATGTGCCTGAAATGTTCGGTGCATTCGTTCCACCAGCAAAGTTATGAATAATTGTTGCGACTGCTCCATTTGCCTTTGCATTCGCAATTTTATCAACGAATGCGATACTGCCACGAGAAATCAATGCCACTTTACCTTTTACATCAATTCCTTCAAAGTCTTTTATTTCCCCGTTTCCAGGAACAGCAACTAGGTCAAATTCTCCTTGAAGCTGTGTTGCTAAATTTTTCGCAAAAGTGGTTCCCATTAATGGAAGCTGTTTTGTTAAGTTGTAGTTGCCAACTGTAACATTCACTTCCCCGTTATACATTGTTTCAGGATTTGATGTGTTACCAACAGCAATTCCTAAACGAGCGGTTGCAGGCGTGCCCATTGTTCCGCGATTTGGACCATCGTTCCCTGTTGCAATTACTCCGATTGTTCCAGCCATCATTGCATTATTAATAGCAAATGAACCAGCATCCGTTTCAGAGTTAGCTCCCCCGCCAAGTGAAAGGTTGATAACGTCCATTTTTTCTATTACAGCAGTTTCAATTGCTTTAACAATACCAGATGTAGCTCCACTTCCGTACGCCCCAAGAACACGGTAAGCATAAAGGTCTACTTTTGGAGCTATTCCTTTAATACCGAATTCGTTAGCTCCGATTGCTGCAATTATTCCAGCAACATGTGTACCGTGAGAAGTATAGAACGAGCTTCCCTTTTCATTAAATTCAGGTGTCCCCACTGGACGCTCCGAGGGCAATGTTTCCGATGCATCGTTATCTGCCCGAGGCTTCGTGTAAGTTGCTGAATATGGAATGAAGTTTTTCCCACCCTTGTAAACCCCAGCAAACTCAGGGTGATCTGCATCAATACCAGTATCTAATACTGCTACTTTTATTCCTTGTCCTTCAATTCCTTCCTTCCAAAGCTGTTCGATGCCAAGGAAAGAATTACTTGTATTCATTTGAGCTTCTAATTGATCTTCCTTAATAAGTTCCGATGATTTCATCTTATTATCTTCTGATGCATAAACAATTGCATCAGGTTCGATTAATGTAATTCCTTCTACTGTAAGCAGTTTCGGGAGATCACTTGCTTTCATAGTTGCCGCAAAACCGTTTAAAACAGTATCAAATGTGTATCCTTGAGTCATCTGAACTTTTTTAGTAGCTAACTCTTTTTTAACTTTTGCTTGTTGTGCTTTTACATTTGAACGAACTTCATTTGCTCGGGCATTAGAGAATTTTTGGCCTTTGACTTGGCTCATTCCTTGCTCTAGTGCCACAGGCTTTTCAGATAAATGAATGATGACTGCAACATCTTGATTGCCTGATACATTTTGTAAGCTTTCGTGTAGAGTTGGACCATCTTTAGACAAGCTTAGCTGTTCAGCGATAGCAGCCTTTAGTTGAATTATACTTTCACTTTGACTATCCTGCTTGAATGGTTTCGATTCTTCAGCACTAGCACTCGACAATGGAACCAATAGAGAAAGCACCATAACGAAAGTTAGAATACTACTTAAGAACTTCGTAAACTTAAACTTTTTCAAATCTCATTTCCCCCTCTGCTTTTAGTTGTCACACTTTGCGATTTAGTGTGATATTTCCAATTTATCACAAGGGGACCAATCCGAATATCCTAATATTTAAATATTCTGAATTATTGATAATTAGTATCAGATTATCAAAGATAGATTAAATCTATCTTCCTAGTAATTTAATAAAAAAGTAGAACTTTCAAATGAGAAATGACTACAGTAATTCATTATTTTTTTCAATTAATCCTATCAAGGCAACAGTTGTAGGCATAGTCGGTGGTGTAGTTGCTTATAGAAAATTCATGTCCGTAAACTAGCAAAAAAGAAGGTACAAGAAAAAATCTTGTACCTTCTTTTTTTATGTTGTCGCGATTTCCGCAATTTCTGCACCTACATGTACGGGTGGTTTACGATCTTTCCATGGAGCAGATTCTTCTAATTGTTTCCCAAGCTGTAGAAGGGTTAACTCATCTGCGAAGCGTCCTGTAAATTGTAGCCCGATAGGTAAGCCAGACGCACTCATCGCAAGTGGCAACGATAACGATGGTTGACCTGTTGCGTTAAACAAATTGGTAAACGGCGCGTATGTGAATAGTTGCTCTGTCCATTCAATCGCCGAGATGTTTGGATTATCCGCATTTAGCTCACCAATTTTCGCTGGTAATGTGCCGATTGTTGGACTTAAAAGCACATCATAATCTGCAAAGAATGTCGCTACTTGACGTGATACAAGTGCATTCGTATTAATGGCTTCTAAAAGTGCGCTAGCTTTTAAGTCTTTGCCATATTCATAGCATTGCCAAATGGCTGCTTCGATATTATCGCGTGAAGGTGTTTTACCTGTTAATTCCGCTGCCCCCACAATCATTTTATAAATATTCGCTGTCCAAATATCTACCGTTGCACGTGAAAATGGTGCTTGGTCGTAAACTGGTCGAGCTTCGACTACTTCATGCCCTAATTCTTCTAATAATTTTACGGCCTTATGTACGGCCTCGATACATTCCGGATCAACGAATGCACCAGAATTTGTTTCTGTTGTCCAGGCGATCTTCAGTGGAAGTACCTTTTGCTGAATGGCTTTACTGTACGGCATTTTTGGACTTTGAATAATCGAGTAGCATCCTAAGTCTGGTCCAGCTACTTGGTCCAGTAATGTAGCGGTATCACGAATGGTTTTTGTCAACGCAAATTCAATGGCTAGTCCATTTAATGCCTCACTATTATAAGGCCCCATTGGCACGCGACCACGTGAAGGCTTTAAGCCAACGACACCACTGCATGATGCAGGAATTCGAATGGATCCGCCTCCATCATTACCATGTGCGATTGGGACGATACCACTTGCGACAGAAGCACCTGCACCGCCACTTGAACCACCAGGGCTATGGTTTAGATTCCATGGGTTACGTGTTGGACCATAAATGACAGCTTCCGTTGCTGCATTATAGCCGAACTCTGGTGTTGTGGTAGTACCGCTTAACACAAAACCAGCGTTTTTAAAACGTTTCATTAATTCACTATCGACAGACATTACAGCATTTTCTGCAACACGACTGCCCATACTATGTGGCACACCTTCTGCATGGAGTACAACTTCTTTAATTAAAAATGGGACACCTGCAAATGGTTGATTATCATTTAAAGTTGAAATTTCTTTTTCAGCTTGTTCCTCTAACACGCTAACAACGGCATTAATCGAAGGGTTAACCTTATCAATACCCTTGTAGCGCTAATTTTGTAAGTTCTTGTGGTGTCACTTGCTTTGTTTTTACTAACTCCGCTAATCCAAGACCGTCATATGAAGCATATTCTTGTAATTCCATCTGATCACCTCATTATAGTTTTGACTTACAAATTCATTTTAAATTGAGATGAAAAGAATTGATATTACCCGAAAGGATAATTTGTTTTTAACGAGAATATATGGATTTAAAATAGGGAATTGGGGGGATTGATATTGTGTGAGCAAAAAGAGGTGAAGTATTTATTAGAAGCAACGTTTAAGATTTCGAATATGAATATGCAACAAACAAGTGAAGACTTTAAATTGAATATGTTGCAAGTATTGAGTGAATGTTTTCAATATGAGCATACGGTATTTTGGGAAGTTACGGATGGGGAGTTAAATGAACAGCCTATCTGTTTCAATGT
This sequence comes from Lysinibacillus sp. NPDC096212, assembly GCF_044763105.1. Lineage (NCBI taxonomy): Bacteria > Bacillati > Bacillota > Bacilli > Caryophanales > Bacillaceae > Lysinibacillus > Lysinibacillus sp. NPDC096212. The sequence goes on from NZ_JBIWFQ010000007.1 coordinate 53,294, forward strand.
AGAAACAGATACGGTACAAAATTATCTACATGAATATAAATATTATGATCCTTTACACCCAGTGAATATGCGAAACCAACCCGATATTCAATTAATGCAACGAAATGAAGTAATATCGATGAAGAAAAAGCGGTATTATGTTGAACGCTTTTTACAATTAAATGATTTTATAGATGAAATGGTTATGTATCTGTACAATCAGCAAAAGCCAACAGCGGCTATTGGCTTTTTGCGAAAAAAAGGGGAAACACCATTTACAGAGCAGGATAGTCAAAAGCTATTGTATGTAAAACGGACAATTGAAAATGTATATTTATTACATCAATATGTTCAGCCAGACGAGTCATTGCAAACTACACAACGTGAAAAAGAGTTGTTAATGTATTTATGTAAAGGATTTAAAAATGCAGAAATCGCCAATTATTTATATGTCAGCGAAAATACAGTAAAGAAGCATTTGCAAAATTTGTATCGAAAATTTCAAGTAACTTCCCGAACGCAGCTTGCATTAAAATACACAGAAAGCTTTCGAGCATAAAAATAAGATGTTGCCAATCGATAAAAACCAAGTGCTATTTTAACCCGAACAATCCACCACTTTATTTAGCAGATTTTTCGCATCCTATGTTAGAAAAATTTAAAATGATTATTTATAGCCCTATCCTGATATACTATCGAATTACACGAAAGATTGTTCAGCCCGTTCAATTTATTTATCTCCTTTAACGTCATTTAACCGACCGTTTACTTAAAAGAAGTGAAACTGTAAATAGGGTTTAAACTATAATAAATTTAACGTTTCAAGTAAGATTTAATTAACAAGAAAAGGTGGTGAGCTTGTGTTTGAAAGAATAGATGAAAAGAAGGCGGCATTGGATGCTAAGCGACCATTACCGAAATATACGGTGCAAAGTTTGCGTGAAAAGTTGTTTTTAGAATGGACGTATAACTCGAATGCAATCGAGGGTAATACGCTAACGATAAACGAAACTAAGGTAGTGCTTGAGGGAATTACTGTCGGAGGCAAAACGATGCGAGAGCATTTAGAAGTAATTAACCATCGAGATGCAATATCGTATGTTGAGGATATTGTGCGAAAAGAAGAGCCATTTTCAGAGTGGCAAATAAAAAATTTACATCGATTAGTGTTAAAGAGAATTGATGATGAGTATGCGGGCGTGTACCGAAATCAGCAAGTATTTATTTCGGGGGCAGTCCATACACCACCAGAGGCGATTAAGATTCAAGAACAGATGGATCAATTAATGAAATGGTATGAAGGGGATGCGCAAAGTTTACATCCAATAGAACGTGGTGCGATGCTGCATGCGATTTTTGTCGGTATCCATCCATTTATTGATGGTAACGGTCGAACTTCTAGATTGTTGTTAAACCTAGAGTTAATGAAATCAGGATATCCGCCAATTATTATTAAAGTAGAAAACCGACTAGCTTATTATAATGCTTTAGATAAAGCACATACGACTAAAGATTATCGTGATTTTATTGAACTAGTAGCTACGGAAGTAGAATCTTCATTAAACCTATATCTAAGCGCAGTATAAAAATAGAGCACTTTCATTTTATAGAGTAGACGATGTTATACAAAAAAACACGGAAATAAGAAAGGAGTCTTTCTAAAAAGTATGTACTTATTAGACAGATGGATCTTTATGCTGGATATGACTTGAAATCCAGCCGACGATGAGAGCGAGTAAAAGGTAAATGAGTAAAAACAATCCTTGTGCGGCTAAGTTTGACCAGCCCCCAAGGGAACCAGCTTGTCAACGAACTATTGGGTTAACCTGGTCCGAAAAACGCTACTTTACACCAATTGCTAAGCAGTTTCGCCAATTTGTTGTAGAATACTTTTTAACAATTTCTCAAAATTGATGAAATGACCTCTAATATAAAAGAAAAAATAAGCTGTATAGAAAGTTTGATTTTTAATAACTTCTATACAGCTTATTTTTTTAAATCTTTATATAAAACATGCATCTCATTCATCGATCAACACGCTAAAAAAATGATCGTGTATGCCACAAACTTGTACTGGGCATAAACATAATCAAGATGCATGGTAAGAGCTATTATCGTTAACTTTTTATTGCTAAGCCACTAAAAGAAATCGGTCCAACAATATTTGCTTGTGTGTTAGGTGTAATGTTCTCAACAAAAACCTGATAGAAGCTAGTGCCAGCTGGTAAGTTGGAATCAATAGCTTGGAATGTAAAGATATAGTTTTGTTCTGAACCAGCTGATTCTGCGCCATTTTGAGTATTATAGATTTCTTTCCCGTTACGGAAGATTCTAAATACAAGTTGAGAAATATTTGTAACTCCCGTCACACCAACGCTTGCAAGTAGCTCAACGTTATTATTTCTTGAAGCGGTGCCTGGGATGTTTATTTGAATCGAAGCTAAAAGAACTCTAAATGGAGCCTGTGGAATTGGAAAAGCAGTTTCTGGGTTAAACGTACTTAGAGGTTCAGTTGCTTGGTAATCAAGAACTTGCGCCATTTTATCACCTCCTTTTGCTAGGATACTATAAGATATGTTCTATATTAGAGCTCCGATTGTGTAGTAAACTAAGCCGTGCTATTTTTTTAAACTTTGTTTAGTTAATCCGTTTTAGCCCTACTGAAATATGTTGTGTGTAAGCTCTCAAATTAAACTCATGTAGATTTATTAGGGAGAAGTTTTTCATAAGTTTGAGGAATAAAATATGTGAAAAGGTATGTGAACATAGTTGTTTTGCATACCTTTTTAGATGAGATGAATTTATATTTGAGGCAAATCTTCTTTGAAAGATGTGGTAGATATTCTTTTTACATTGAAATGAGCCAAATAAAATCATCCTCAATAATAATCTGAATGTCTAGACCAAGGCTAATCAATTTCTCAGCTTTTAATTGTTTCGTACTTATACCGCGACGTTTGTCCCCAAGAATAAGGAAATCTGTATCTTGCGTAACTGCCCCTTGCATAATCCCTCCATAAGCTCGTACTTTTTTCGCAGCTTCTGAACGTGTCATAGTGGAAAGGGCACCAGTAAAGACGATTTGTTTATTATAAAACGGATGCATCAAGCATTCGGATGGGTCAGAAAGTAAGATGACTTCTGTGTTGTCCTTATTGTTGTTCATGTTTACTCTCCTTAATTGAAATGAAAGATTTTTACCTGAATTCTAGGTGAGATTGATTGATAGGATGTAGGTAACAAAGGAATGTCTCTCTACATTTAAACTATTCATGAAGAATAGTATCATATAGATCCGTTCTTCATGAATATTTGTACCAATAGATAAAAAAGGTATGTGAATTTAAATTGATTTCGCACACTTTTTTTCCAAAAGAAGGATTTTATAAATATTGCCCGTACTAAGGAATAGAGAGAGAAAAAAAGTTCTTGTCCAAAAAGCTAGCCTATTAGCAAAGGAAAAATAAGGGCAAAAGGATAGAAAGCAATCATACTGCCAATAAAAAGATGGCTAAAGAAAATTTGTAGTCGATACGCTTTAGAGGAAATGTACTTGAAGGACCGTATCGAGTGCGATTAATTCTAGAAAGTGAAGTAAAAAGCTTTGCTAAAGGAAACCGATCATTTTAGACGGTCTCCTTTTTCTTAAACTTGTTCTTCACTCATTAATGCATAGATATTCACTAACTTTTCCGTACATATTTTCTGCACATTTTCCAATACTATATCTAGATTATTTATCAAATTTGCACGAAGGGAAGAGGCAAAATTGGCTAAGCACTCAGATATGAGCTGGAAACAGGATCATCCAAGCACTTTGTTTGGGAACTCTGTCCAAAAGGCAGAGCGTTTGTTGAAGCATGCAAAGTCACATCCGGAGGAGATAGCGCTTGAGCATGCTTTCAATCAAATCGAACATGCAGAAAATGCATTCATGAATGCAAAGCAATTTGGTGAGCATTTGGATACAGTCCAACAAAATAAAGAATACTTAGAGCAAATTAAGCAGCAATTACACGAAATGCAAGGCAAACAGTAGATAGAAGAAATAAAAATAATGCTTTAAGCGGTTTAAGCCCTATAATCTAAAGGACTTAAGCCGCTTATTTTTATTCATTTTGTTTGCTTGTATATAATGCGCTGTTGGTCTTTATGTGAAATGTTGTACAGATGAGGAAACATAATGTTTTGAGTAACAGAATGTAATCCGTCGATTTGAAAAAGTATAGTTAGTAGAGAGCGTAACGCGGAAGATCGAACTCTTTCCTGGGAAATATTTTCTTTTGTTTTTAGTTAACACCAAACAATTATTGTATATGGTGTAGTTTGTGCAGGAATACTTCTTGTAGTAGGACCATAAATAACAATTAAGTTTCGATTTGCGGGGCTTTTTGAAAAAGGTTGCCCATTTTTGAGCAAGATAAGTGTATAAGCAGAAAGATTTAGTTGTAATTGGCCATCACTACTCACTAATTGGTTATTAAAAAAGTCGACTTTGACATTTTGAAAGCTATTTTCCTTTACGACAACGAGGGCTCGATATTGAGGTGGATATATCAAAGGAACAGGTGCATTCCCATCATAATATCCAGTAATCTGATCACCGATTGTTACAATTTCTTGGTTTACAAAATAAGTAGAAGGTGAGACGACAAAATTAACGATGCCCTGAGTACTATCTTCTACCGTCATAAGTTTATAACAACCTTCCTTTTCTCCGTTTTGCCCGATCGGAAAATCATCAATCTGTGTAACGACCCCACGAAATGATTTAAAGTTTACCATTGCTATTCCTTTCTTTATAAAATCTAAATCGATCATTGGTGAGACAAAAGCTTTGATTATTGTTTACCCAAAGGAACTGATTTGAATTCAATTACTAAAAGAAAACCAATTTTATAATATAGTACAGCGTCATTTTAATTTATGTAACATCTCTAATTTGGGTGACAGATAATGATTTTATTTATCAAAGGTTAGGTTTCTATATGACATGAATCAATATATACTTAATTTACAAACTATAATGTTCTTTTTTCAAAGGAGGGGAGCCTATTGAAGTGGATTTCTAAAAATAAGAAACCCCTTTTACTATTCATCATTATTATTATTGTCATTGCTGGGATACTCGATATCAAATATGAAGGATTGTTCTTTCAACTATTACCAGAGTCTATTCAAAACCGTTTAGCTGACATTTTCTAGGACACAGAGGCTAGCTATAAAACTCTTTTATTCATAGTTGGAATTGGCTTTATAACTTCATTAGCAACAGCAGTATATTTCTTGTACTAACGATAGGTAGTAGATCCAGAAGATTGATTGTGGCTCTTTTGATTAAAATCTGTTGACATGGAGTTAACTCCATCTTTTAAAGTGAAAGTATTAAAAGAATGGGGTGATGTAAATGGATATTATTGTTTATGTATTGATAGGGGTATACGCATTATTAACAGGGATTGCAGGCTTGTATCAATGGAAAGAGCACGGATATCAAATACGAACATTCTTATTTGTAGTTTTATCTATAGGTATTCTTTTAACGATATTTATACCAAACAAAGCTCTGGTACTGGTGTTGCTAATCCTTGAATTTGTATTGTTACATGTATTCGCAGTTGCGGAAGGGCTATTGACAAATAAACAACTAAGATATAGTCACCATATCGTTCGCTTCATATTCCATTGTATACTGCTATTATTGGTTTATAAATTTATAGTGTAGTAGGTGATGATCATAAAAATTGGTGAATTTGCTACATGTACGGATCTTAGTAAAGATACGATTCGTTATTACGAAAAAATGGGTCTATTACATCCGGAAATAAAAAACAAACATCGTGAGTATAACGAGGAACATATTGAAATCATTAGTGCAATTCTTAAACTAAAGCAATGTGGTTTTTCACTTCAAGAAATTAAAATGCTTTTTGAATGGTCGCAAAATACTGATGAAAATGATGAATTGACAGAAGCGGAAATTCAGAACGTTCAACAGCTGAAAATATTATTTCAAAATAAGTATAAGCAAATGCTTCAAAGAGAAAATGAGATTAAACAAATAAAGCAAGTCTTACTACGTGCTGATCATAAAATAGAGCAACTACTAGAAAAAAATAAAGGTTAGATGGGTGTTCTAATTAGAATAACGGCATCATTTTAAAAACAATTGAGATAATCATCTAATTGAACAAAAGATCCTGAAAACGACGGATATATTTCTTTATAACTAAAGGGAACATCAATAAAAAAGATAATGTTTTTTATAATTTAACACAGCTAATAATGCTGTGTTTTTTTCATTTACAAAGTTAAAGGTTTTTTTTGATAAATATTGAATATATGAGATATTCCAAAGCTCAATTTTTAAGAAAGGTGATGATAGTTTTATGGAAGAATGGCAAATGGCACTTGAAGAGTTTTTAAAAGATTGGAAGAACCGAAATGATGTTGTAGGGGCACTCGTATGTGGGAGCTATATAACGGGAGATCCTTCAAAGCTTTCTGATATAGATGTACATATTATTTTATCTGAAGATGTTGATTGGCGAGAGAGAGGGAATAGAATTGTTAAAGGTTTTCTTATAGAATATTTCGCTAATCCACCAAAACAAATTCGCAAATACTTTCAAGAAGATTTTCAAATCCATAGAACAATGTCCATGGTTCAATTCATTACAGGAAAGATTCTATTTGATAACACGGGAATACTTAATGAGTTAAAAATCGAAGCGGAACATTGGATAAACAATGACTATGATGAACTAAATAAAACAGTTTTAGAAATAAAAAAATATACACTATGGGATTCACTAGATAATTTAAAGGATTGTTTTGAACAACAAAGAGTGGATTTCCCTTTTGTGTATTTTAACTCATTAGCTAATTTATTTTCTGAGTACTGTCAGTTCTTAAAGTTAGAAAGCATTCCATACTATCAAGTACATTCTTATCTTATAGAGCCAGCATTTATTAAAAAATATCTAAAAAATGTTTTTCCTGATTCGATATTTAAAGAAATGTTTTTAAAAGCATTACTTGAAACGGACAAACAAAAGATGATGGAGGCATATGAAGAGGTAGTAAACCATGTATTTAATCAGATGGGTGGTTTCAAAATAGATGGTTGGAAAATAAAAAGCCCTGTCGAAAAATAGGATGAGATTCGGTTTTTTGGTTAGAATAAAAGAAATAAGTTTACGCTAGAAAGTATTAAGAAAATTCGGTGTGTTTTTATATGTAGTGGAGCTGGTGCAAAAACAAGACTGGTTCCATATTTTTATGTTATTATATAGATATAATATTAAAAAAATCCTCATTATTATATGAAAATGCTAGCCAATTTTAGGTCAATTATTCCATAAAACTTAAATAAAGGTTAGGTTTCTTTGTGGTGGAATAGGAGGTTTTTCTCTTGATTTATTAAGGGAAAGGCTCGAAAAATGCACATAACTCTCATATAGATAGTTGATATTTTAATCTTTATGTAATTATGATACACTGCAATAAGGTAATAATTGATACAGAAAAGGTGTACTCCTAGGTTACTCCTAGGCTTACTGAGACATCTAAGCAGGAGAGCTTTACATCCTTTCTGCAAATCTTAATATATAAGGAAGGTAAAAATGAGTAACAGACAAATTAAATCAGATGTTATCTTAATTGGTGCCGGAATCATGAGTGCTACTTTGGGAACAATGCTCAAAGAATTAGCGCCAGATTGGAAAATTACAGTGTTTGAGCAGCTCGATAAAGCTGGTGAAGAAAGTTCTCACGAATTAAATAATGCGGGAACTGGGCATGCGGCACTTTGTGAGCTTAACTACACTTCAGAGAAAAAAGATGGATCAATCGATATTAGCAAAGCGATTAAAGTTAATGAGCAGTTCCAACTTTCAAAACAGTTTTGGTCTTATCTTGTGAACAACCAACTGATCAGTAATCCACAAGACTTTATTATGCCTTTACCTCATATGAGTTTAGTACAAGGTGCAGACAATGTAGAGTTTCTAAAAAAACGTCATGAAACGATGACAAAAAATCCTTTATTCCAAGGTATGGAATTTTCTGATAACCCAGAAAAACTAAAGGAATGGATTCCTCTTATTATGCAAGATCGTCCAGCAGATGAAGCTATCGCTGCGACAAAAATTGACACTGGTACAGACGTTAACTTTGGTGCATTAACACGTATGTTATTCGACCACTTAAAAACTCAAGACGTTGATATCAACTACAATCATAGTGTTGAAAGCATGAAACGTACTAGCGATGGTTCATGGGAAGTACGAGTGCACGACAAAAATGGCTGTAAAATGGAATACCATACAGCAAAATTTGTCTTCCTTGGAGCTGGTGGAGGAAGCCTAGAATTACTACAAAAATCAGGTATTCCTGAAGGAAAACATATTGGTGGATTCCCAATCAGTGGATTATTCTTAGTATGTAAAAACCAAGAAGTTGCTGAACAACATCATGCGAAAGTATACGGAAAAGCTAAAGTTGGTGCTCCACCAATGTCTGTTCCGCATCTTGATACACGCTATATTGATAACAAAAAATCTTTATTATTTGGACCGTTCGCAGGTTTCTCACCTAAGTTCTTAAAAACAGGTTCAAATATGGATTTATTTGCTTCTGTAAAACCGCATAATATTACAACGTTATTAGCGGCAGGGGTTAAAGAGATGGGATTAACAAAATATTTAATCCAACAACTTATGTTATCTAAAGAACAACGTATGGAAGAGCTACGTGATTTCATCCCGAATGCTAAGAGCGATGATTGGGATATTATTGTAGCTGGTCAACGTGTACAAGTTATTAAAGATACTGAAGCTGGTGGTAAAGGAACGCTTCAATTTGGTACGGAAGTTGTAAGTGCTTCTGATGGCTCAATTGCTGCATTACTTGGAGCTTCTCCTGGTGCTTCTACTGCCGTTCACGTTATGCTTGAGGTAATCAATAAATGCTTCCCTCAACATGTTAACGAGTGGGAGTCAAAACTTAAAGAAATGATCCCATCATACGGCAAATCATTAGTAGAAAATCCAGAGCTTCTTAAAGAAATTAACGAAACAACAGACGAAGCGCTTCGTTTAAAATAAAATTAGATGTAGAAACAAAGGATTTAAGCGTTTGTTTCTACAAAATAAAATAGAACCTTCATTCTAATTTTGGATGGAAGGTTCTATTTTTTTATTTCACAAATGGAGTTGCAGTGGGAATTTTCATCCATATTAACTAATATATTAAAATAGGCATTAATTAATGACAAATACACGAGGATTGAATGAAAATAGTTGAATGGACAGCATGATGAGAAATACTAATGAAGTATATCCGCGAATATTCGACTCTTAATGAAGAACAACAACAAGCAATTGTTGAAGAGATAGCAATTGAGGAATTTGAAAAGTTTGAGGGAGCTCCATTTTTGGGAGATGAATTAGACCCTCGCGTACAATTAATGATTATTAAACAAATAAGAAACACACCTTTTATTATCAAACAAAAGGTGTGTTTCTTATTTTAAAATTTAAGCTTGGAAAAACAAAATTGGATAGAGTGTTTGATATACATTGAACAAAAGAACAGCAACAAAGAAACCAAGAGTGCTAGAGAAATGCTGAAAGCGATCGGAAGCTCAACACCGTTCCAAATGCTCATTTGTATTTGTTCCAAGCCGAATGTTCGCAAAATGCCGGCTACTATTGATAGTAATGCGCTTAAGACTAGCCCTGCATAGAGGATAGATAATACGAGAAGGGCTAATGAGCAAAAAAAGCCTTGAATGATTTTTATGAATGTCATTCCTTTTCCCTCCGTATAATTTGCTGCACCTTGGCGTTTTTAGCAATCGAATAGCTTTTTGTATAATAAAGTGTTTGTATATGACAATTATCGCCTACTGCTACAATATCTCCATCAACGATTTCTGCATCTGTATAGGAAAGATGTATTTGTTCACCTTTAATATATTTACAATTCAGCTTTTTCTTTAGAAAAGATATAGATAACGTGTCTTTTTCTACATGTATCACATCTGCAATAAGCTTTCCAATCTCATTTCCACCAGACATTTTTAATTGAAAATGTTTAGCCTCTATTTCATTCGCTTGAACAAGACCGATTGCATGAAACTGTTCTGCTTGTAAGTTTTGTTCAATGGTCAACTTCCCAGAACTATTCAATTTTGTTACTCGCCCATTGCGCATATTTAAGCTCCCGGCATTTTTAATCTCATTAATTTCACAAAAATCTTTTATAGAGCATGATCCTGTACTATTTAAAATCTGCGCTTCAACGTGGGAATGAAAAGAACTATGACCATGAGTAGAGATTTTTTTTACGCGTACCTCTTGATGTAAAGTAACGAATCCACGGATATTTAATTGCTCACAATCCGCTGCTAAATCTGTAATATTGCCATTAGTAAGGGTTACTGTACGTAGTTTTTGAATCACGGATAATCACCTCATGTTAATTTAATTAATATATATTTTAATAATTAAAATATATATTAATTAAAGTATATGTCACTTTGTTTTGTCAAGAACAAAAAATTTGCCATGAGCTTTTTATGTATTTTCTGGGCAATAAAAAAAGGACTTCAATTTTATGAAATCCTAAAAAATTTTTCTCATTAACTGATTAACCTCACGCAATATTTTTGCCATGTCTATCAGTTTTTCCTGTGGAAACTTTAAAAATAAATCTTGAACCTTCAATTCGCCGTTATTAGTTAAAATCATTTTTACAACACGACGATCTTCTTGCTCTCTAATTCGCTCTACCAATTCTAATTTTTCCAGCTTATCGCACATCGATGTAACGGCTCCTGGTGTCACACTAAAGAATTCAGCAATGTCTGTTGCTTTCATACCACCATTAATCTTTAGTTGAAGTAGGAGGATCAGCTGATTTTGAGATAATGATTCTCCCTCAGATAAAAGATTTACAAACATTTTCGATGTATGCTGTATTTCAAACATCTCTTTCATAATGATTTCCACATTGTGCAATTGATCATTTTTTGACATAGTATCACAGCCCATTAAAATATTTAATAACTAAATTATATAGTAAATAAATAATGTGAGCTACTATCGATATCCTTAAGAGAATTGATTTCTTGTCATTGTAAAACACAGAAGCGACTCATCGGACGCCCCCAGGAAGCTTTGTTCTGTGCAAAAGCGAAGCATCAGCAACAAAGAACTCGGTTGGAAGGAAATCAACCCCATGTTTTGGTGAAGAGCCAATTATTTCACAAACGTATCGCACATCCATTCATAAAATTTTTCCTTCTCTTCAAATTGTGGATAATGAGCTGATTGTTCAAAAGCAATAAATTCTTTTTTATCGGCTTCAATCGTATCAAAGTATTTTTTTGCTGTGTTAGATGAAGTTTGATAATCATATTTACCCATAACAAAATAGCATGGTAATTCAAGTTTTTTTACTTTAGTAGGTAATGGGTTTTTCATTACTTCATCTAATAGAGCTTTTTGAGAATAGGATAGCCCATAGTTGTAACGAATCACATCTAATAAGTTATACTCACGACTGAATAACATACTTATGATATTCCCATCAGGGTTATCAATAAGTCTTGAAGCTCCACCATATTTTGCAATATACTTCCGTGGAATAAACGTCTCGCCATTTTCTACTTGTTCAGTTAACCCTTGTAAATATAGAACATCCTCTACATTGCCATCGTATTCAGCTTGCTGAATAACGTAATTCAAACCGTCAATCTCGCTTCCTGCTTGATCACTCATCTGTCCAATTCCAACATATGCTGTAAATTTTTCAGGAGCTTTAGAGGCAGCTTGCGTTGCAATATACGTACCATAAGAGTGTCCAATTAATATTACTTTTTCTTTGCCAAGACGATCTGATATATAATCCGTCAAGGCCAATAAGTCATCTACGAGTAAGTCTGATGAAAGATTAGAATAATCCTCAAAAAAATGATATGATTTTCCGCTTGCTCTTTGGTCGTAATTCACGACCGTAAAATTGTTTTCCAATAAGTTTTGATACTTACTGGCATACGGTATTTCTGAACATCCAGGCCCTCCATGGACAAAAATAATAACGGGATTATCCTTATCTTTGCCACGTATCATAACTTCATGATTACTTCCATTTATCTTTACTTGCTCTAATACACTTACACTGTTATTACCTTTAATATGGGAAGTCCATGTAGGGAATAAAAGCGCTGTTATGAGTAATACGATTGTAATTATTACAGTATATTTTATAAATTTCATTATCTTTTTCATCTAATTACCTCTGTGGAAGTGAAATATAGTCGAAATTTTTAGATTTTTTCAGGAGTAGTTGTTGAATTGTACATTTTTCTTTTATAAACATAAAAGTACATGCTAAGGGGCCACCATAGGACTACAAAGATTGGATAAAACGCCCATATTACTCCTGGTGAAGAGACAATATTTACTGTAATAAAAAAGATACTGATAAGAATTGTAGCGGTAACAGAGAATGCTACAAATGTTTTTCTTTGTGCGTGGTATAAAGCTAATGGCCACCAAATTACTAAAAATGATGGATAGATCGCCCAAGGGTATGGATGGGATAAAATAATATTTAATAAGGAGTAATAGATAATGGTACTTGCACAGCCTATTAGTGCAATTTTTAATGTTTTTGCTTTTTCATCTAAATACATAAGAATTGGCCACCAGATGATTGGATAGATCGCATAAATGAACCATATATAATCGGGTGAATATAAGTAATTTTCAATGATAAGAAAAGCAATAATCATGGCACTACAAACAAGAGAATATTGTTTATACATTCTTTTAGACATAAAGAATAACGTTATTGGCCATAGCAATACAAGTAAGCACGGGTAAATAAACCAAAGCTCCTGAGGTGACGTCGTATAATTGACGATTCCTAAAAAAATCATTGTCATCAAACTACCTACAATCGAAAAGCTAATAAAGTTCTTCATGTTTTATTCACTCCATTTCTTACGTGACCAAACGAAGTACATAGATAATGGCCACCATAATATTGCAAAGATTGGATAGATTGCCCAAATTGTATTTGGTGTATAGTAAAGATTAATAAAAATAAAAAATGCAATAATTAAACCACTACCCCATATAGAGAATTCTAAATTTAATTTAGACATGTTTTTCTTTTCGGGCTCCTTAACACCTAATTCCTTTTTTAAATCCTCAATATCTCCAAACTCCACGATGGCTTTGTTGATGGCATCCTCTTGTTCTTTCCCTTGATCCATTAAATAAAATACTTTTTCTTCAAGGTTTTGAATGATTTCTTGTTTCACCATCTCTGTTTCTTTATTACGAGGAATGTCTTTAAAAAGCTCATCAATATGATTTTTTATCTTTTTCATTCTAAGCCCTCCATAAATAAGTCGATAATTTCTTTTACTTCCGACCACTCTTTTACTAGCTCATTTAAATAAGCTTTACCTAACGGGGTAATACGGTAATACTTTCTTTTGCCTCCATGTGAAACATCACCATAATAGGCTTCAATAATTTCCTTTTTCTCTAGACGTTGAAAAACTGCGTATAAAGTTGCTTCTTTAATTTGAAATCGATTATTTGTGCGGATACTTATTTCCTGAGAAATTTCATAACCATAGCGGTCTTTCTCTAAAATTAACCTTAAAATAATGGAATCCAAGTGTCCGCGGATGATGTCACTTCGAACCATAAGTCACCTACTTAATTTTTATTGCTCTATCTGTTAGAGTAATATTAGCAAACATTACTCTACCTGTCAAAGTAATTTTTCCAAATACGTCCATATTTCTGCTAAGAAGGATCATCATCAAAACGTGTGGTTGATTTCCGTTCCGGCTGGGCGCTTTGCCGCTGACGCTTCGCTTTCGCACAGATAAAACATTTGCCGCTGTCGCTTCGCTTTCGCACAGATAAAACATTTGCCGCTGACGCTTCGCTTTCGCGCAGAGCAGAGCTTCCTGGGGGCGTCCGATGAGCCGCTTCACTCGCGATGCTCGCTCCAGGGTCTCGGGCCAACAGATGTTTTTTGCGCGAAAGCGTAGTGCTAACGTAGCGGCAGCAGCACCGAGGTTGGTCACGAAGGCGTTATCACAGGATGGTTTTAGCCTTCGTTCCTCTATCGCTAATCCCCAAGGAGTCGCCCAGCCTCCACTCCAATCAACTTATTGACATAGTAGACGTTTTAACAAAAGTCATCCACAACTTTTGGTGATGAACTATCAAGAAGCAATCAATCAGAGGGTAAAAAATCCCCTTTCACTTCAGAAGTAAAAGGGGATTGGGGATATTTATTTAGCATTGAATTGTGATGGTTACTTCGACTTCACAAATTCTAGGCTCTTTTTATTACATATACAATGCTGCAAGGAATATACCTAATGTTTCTTCATAGATGGCGTCGAATTGGCTGAGTGGAAGTGGATTTGTACCACTACCTAACTCAACTGTAAAGCCAGGTCTACGCCAATCCTGAATAAACCAATCTTTATAGCCCGCATAACTGCCTGCCGAATTAATAGGCTCATAGCCACTGACCCGGCTAAACTCATTAACAAGGATTTCTGACTCTGGCGGTTCGAGATTTTCGAAACCCCAATAAATCACTCTTCCTTGTGTATGAAACGCGAGAACTCTGGCAAAATCGCGTTTCTTTGTTAAGTCAGCCATAGCAATGGCCTCAGGCTCGGACAAAGGTCGTTGTCCGCCAAAATCTCTTGGTCCAGGTGTTTTTGGATTTCGTGCACGTTCGAGTTCCCATTTTGCAGGAAACTGATCGTTCAAATCGACACCATTTATATTAGCCTTCCAACCTGAGAAATCGGTGCTACCGTTATTCCAAGTAATGAGCTGATTTCTTAATGCGTCGTCATTAGGTGGCCCTTGTAATACTAAATCGACACCATCGGGATTGACCATCGGAACTATAGAAAGGGTTGTTTGCTGGTAAAGTGGTAATGGAGATAAACCGCGAATTGTACTTTGATTGGTGAGAGAAAGTAGATAGTCGTTTATAAAAGTTAAAATAATTGGAGTCGTAATCCATTCATTCGCATGAAAGGAGCCGTTATAATGGACACGCTTAGCTCCGTTCCCGATAAGAAGTTCTGGAATTTCATGCTGTAAAACAGAATGTCCTATCGTAGAGCTTTGTAGAAATGGATAAGCATCGAGTAGCTTTTTGATATCATTCATCATAATCGCATAAGAATAATTTTGTTTACCATTGACGAGCCTCCATGTGATTCGTTGGGGAATGCGAATTGTCTGTCCAATGTGTAATTGATTTGGATTAAGATCAGGGTTGACAAGCAAAATGGCTCCTAATGGGAGATTTCTGCTTTGGGCTATTTGCCAAAAACTATCTCCTTGTTTTACTTGATAATTGACTGCAACAAACCCTGGAATTCGAATGCGCTGTCCAACCCTTAAAAGTTGAGAATTGATATTTCGGTTCGAATCTATAATTAGTTGAAGAGGTATTTTAAACACTTCACTGAAACGCCAAAGAGAATCCCCTGGTCTTACGTAAATGTCCACAATTGTTCTCTCCTTAATTTAAAGTAGTTCAATATAAAATGTATATGAAAAAAATAGGGGACTTATTAACTTTAAATGAGTAAATTTTGTTAAGTATTTCTCGGAAGGATATTATTGTCTAAATTTAAGAGGAAGAAACTTTGTTACTTTTTGATGTACAATGATACTAGTTATAGAGTTTATGACAGATAAAGGTAGGAAAACAAATGTTAAATAAATTAAAAATAGGTATACGAACTAAAATTACGTTAGGCTATATTGTTATCATACTTTGTTTACTTGCATCAGTGATTATCTTAAATAATCAAATTACCTCTCTACAAAAAGAAAGAAATTATATTATCAAGAATGATTCAAATATACATGCTTTAACCAATCGTATTGAAAAGCACATTTTAGATATGGAATCGAGCCAGAGGAGTTTTGTTATCTCAGGTGAATCAAGCTATTTAGAGTCTTATAATGAATCTGATGAAAAATGGGAATCTGATTTTAATGAACTTTATCAGATTGTAAAAAATAAACCAACAAAACAGAAGTTAAATGAGATAAAGGCAACGATAGAGCATTGGATTACAACATTTGGTGAACCTTCCATTAAATTTAAAAAAGAAAAAAATGTGGGGGCATTAGGGGAACTCTATAAGGTAGGTACAGGTCCTAGAGACATAGAAACAGTACGAGATCAGTTTGAATCACTTCGTTCAGAGGTAATTGCAACGATGCAAGCCAAAGTAAACGAGTTGGACAAAAAAAATAGTATAGTAACACTTACACTGCTTGGCATACTTGTATTTATCTCAGTTGTTGCGATTATCATTGCAAGTGGTATTTCTCGTTCAATCGTAAAAACGTTAACAGAGGTTACTCGAACAATCCAAGAAATCACTGCTTCCAAGAGTAATCAAAAAGGACGAATTCATGTTAGAACAAATGATGAAATCAATGCTCTTGCAGCTGCTACAAATGAGTTGTTGGATGCGCTTGAGAGAAGAGAATGGCTACAGTTGAATATCGCAGAAATTGTCACAAAATATCAAGGTATTTCTGCTATAACAAAATTAGCTGAAACCTTCCTTTCAGAAATAGCGCAAAAAACGCAGTCTTCCCTTGGCGCATTTTATGTTCGTGAAACTACTGATAATCATATACAGTTTGTAAAAAAGGCTGCTTTTGCGGAAGCAACGGATAACGTTGGAATTGAGAGCTTTAAACTGGGACAAGGCTTAATTGGACAATGTGCTTTAGAAAAAAAGATTTTAATTTATAACGATATTCCAGAAGATTTCCGTTTAGTAGGCACTGGTTTAGGGAAAATACCACCAAAGGGTATTTTTATCGTCCCTATTATATTTGAAAATAACGTAATCGCTGTCGTTGAATTAGCTACAATAACTAGCTTTAATGAACTGCAGCAGGAATTAGTGAAGCAAGTTATCGAAACCTTCGGATTAACGATCAATAGTGTTCTAGGGCGTATGGAAGTTGTCCGTTTATTGAACGAGTCAAGAGCTATGACAGAGGAATTACAGGCACAATCTGAAGAGCTTCAGACACAATCAGAAGAATTGCAGATGCAAACAGAGGAACTGACAATGATTAATGACCAATTGGAAGAAAGAACAAAAGAGGCAGAGTTAAAGTCGAGAGAATTAGAACAAGCTAAAAAAGAATTAGAGGAAAGTGCGGAACAGCTGTTACTAAATTCAAATTATAAATCTGAGTTTTTAGCCAATATGTCACATGAATTACGAACGCCACTGAATAGCATATTAATTTTATCTGAAATGTTAGCTGAAAATAGCCAAAATACTTTATCAGAAGAGGAAGCTGAATTTGCAAAGGTTATCCATTCTTCAGGGGAAGATCTGCTGGCATTAATTAATGATATTTTAGATTTATCAAAAGTAGAGGCAGGCAAGCTGGATATTAGTTTTGATGAAATGAATATGAGTGAGGTTCCTGTACAAATCGAGCAAACCTTTGCGCCTGTAGCAACGAAAAAAAATCTACAATTCTATATTTCGAAAGACGAAAATGTAGTCGATATTTTCTATACTGACGAACAAAGATTCCAGCAAATATTGAAAAATTTATTATCAAATGCCTTTAAATTTACAAAACAAGGCTCAGTTCATCTTGACATTAAACAGCTTAGTGAAGAACAGTTAACAAATAATATGCAGGATGTTAGTGCTGACTGGTTAGAGATCATAGTTTCCGATACAGGAATAGGGATTCCGAAGGACAAGCATCAACTTATTTTTGAATCATTCCAACAGGCTGATGGGGCAACAGTACGTAAATACGGTGGAACAGGTCTTGGCTTGTCCATTTGTAAAGAGCTTGCGGGATTACTTGGCGGCTGGATTTCTTTACAAAGTAGTGAAGGGCAAGGTAGTACATTCACACTAACAATCCCAAGCTTGCCAAATGGCATCGAAGAGCAAAAACGTAATGAATTTGCTATTCATGAAGTAGGGGCTACTAATGAATTAGAAGAGCTAATGGAAGTACTATCGGAAACTCAGGACTTCTCTCAACAAGAGGTAGAAGTTTTTCAAGGAAAAAATATTTTAATTGTAGACGATGATTACCGTAATATATATGCATTAAAAAACGCACTCGAAAAACGAGGTATGAATATCTTAGTTGCCAAAGATGGGATAGAGTGTTTAGATATTATGCAAGCTAATGATGAAATTGATCTTATTCTGATGGATATTATGATGCCGAATTTGGATGGCTATGAAACGATGTCGATTATACGCAAACAAATGAAGATTACGGATTTACCGATTATCGCTTTAACAGCGAAGGCCATGAAAAATGACCGAGATAAAACATTAGAGGCTGGTGCTTCAGATTATATAAGTAAGCCATTAAATTTAGAGCAATTAATATCCGTTTTAAGAGTATGGCTAGTTTCTAAAGGGAGTTTATAAAATGGACCGATTTCCTTTGCAGCAAAAAAAGCATACAGATTTAGAAATTGATTTGTTACTTGAGGCTATTTATCGTTTATCGGGATTTGATTTTCGACAATATAATCGTTCTTCTATATTACGAAGGGTTTATAGTAGGATGAGGATGAGTAATATTCCAACCATTTCTCATGTACTTGAAAAAGTAATACACGAAAATGATTTTTTAGAGCAACTATTGAATGATTTTTCTATAAATGTGACTGAAATGTTCCGTAACCCTAGTTTTTTTAAGGCTTTTCGCCAAGAAGTTGTACCGTATCTAAGAGATTACCCTGAAATTCGGATATGGCATGCAGGATGTGCCACGGGTGAGGAAGTATACTCCATGGCTATTTTGCTACAGGAAGAAGGGTTAATGGATCAAGCCGTTATTTACGCTACGGATATGAACGAACAAGTATTGGAAGAGGCAAAAAAAGGAGTATTTCCGATTAACAAAATGCAGGCATATACGAAAAACTATATGCTTGCAGGCGGCATCCATGCTTTTTCTGAATACTATAAAACAGATTATCAAAATGCTTATTTCCATCCGTCACTGTTAAAAAACATTATATTTGCACAGCATAATTTAGTAACAGATCAATCGTTTAATGAATTTCATGTCATTATGTGCCGAAATGTTTTAATTTATTTTTCACCTGAGTTACAAAACCAGGTGCATCATTTGTTTTCCGAAAGTCTAAGTGATACTGGATTTTTATGCTTAGGAGATAAAGAGACACTCCGATTTGAAGATATTATTTCAAAATATAAAGAAATCGTAGGCAATGAAAAAATATATCAGAAGATAAAGTAAGATAAAAAATAGGCTGTTGTCCAAGTCTCTCCACAGTAGAGACTTAGGCAACAGCCACTTTTTATGTAGTTTAACGTGCCTGTATCATTAATACACACATATCATCTGGTTGATTCCCTTGTTTTTCCATGGGTAGTAAATGGTCAATCAGACGTCGAGAATTATCCCATTTCGTAGATATTAGTGTTTGTAAATGCTTCTCGGATTCCATTTCACATGGTCCCATTGCCTCTAACACACCATCCGTATATAAAATAATTTGTACTTCCTCATTGTATTGAATGCATTGCTTTTGTACGTTGATCTCATCGAAAAAGCCGACTGCACAGCTTCCTTGATTTAAATGTACGAGCGTCTTTTCGTCAACTAGAGCATAGCCAGAAGGATGACCAGCGTTCACATATTCAATGGTTTTTTGTTCTGTATCTATCACTAAATAAATAGCTGTGAAATAAAAAAGATTGTCCTCTTTTCCGTTTCGTAAAAGTGTCATATAACGGTTTAACTCTTTTATAACTAATTCAGGATCTTCTAATTGTTTAACAGCTTCTCTTAGGACAGAGGAGATAAACATACAAACAAGCGCTGCAGGGATCCCATGTCCCATCATATCAAGCAAAATGATAGCATATCGATGATCATTTATTTTATGCCAATAATACATATCCCCTGCTAAATTAGAAGAAGGAAGATAAGAGACCTCTATTTGAATAGTAGCCTCATTTAAAGGGGCGCTCAAAAGGCTTCTTTGTACGTGTGTGGCTAAATCTAATTCGTATTGTATTTTCTTTTCTTGCTGAGTATGCCAATCTAATTCAGCTTTCAATCGTAAAGCAACTCGAATTCTAGCAAGAAGCTCGGTTTTATTAATGGGCTTCGTAATATAATCTACTCCACCGATATCAAGTGCTTCGGCGAGCGTGTTTTTATCTTCTAGAGCTGTGACAAAGATAATTTGAATATCTTTTAATCGTTCATTTTGCTTAATACGTTTACAAGCTTCAATGCCATCGATTTCAGGCATCATAATATCTAATAAAATCAAATCCACCGAATTTCCTGTTGAATTTGGTGCATCTAACTGTAAATAATCAAAAAGCTCATAGGCAGATGTTAGAGAAACACAGTTATCATAACCTGCATTTTTTAATACTTTTTCAATTACAAATAGATTGACCTGATTGTCATCTACAAGAAGAATGGTCATAGTTATTTCCCCTTATTCTGTTTGAATTAGTGCAGATTATTTATGAATGTATTAACTTTATTATTATACAAAACATTAGAGAATAACGGTATTTTGAAGGAGAATATGAATAAGTAAAGAGCCAACAAAAAAGAGTCAGCTCTCAAAAACTTATAGTTCTTTTCAAATTCTAGCTTTTTTAAAGCCATTATAAATATCAAATGCATTTGCGATGATGGCAATTGCAATGCTTATGAATAATATTCGATCTATAGCAAACAAAATCTTAGCAGAGGTCGTCCCCATAATTGCAGCGATATAAGGTACGGCTGGACTGTGTATAAGATCAGGGTGAATAGCCATGAGGATAAAAACAATGACTCCTGTACATTGAAGAAGTGCATTAGTTACGGCGATTAACATTGTCCATTGACCAGCCTTCAATTTCCATAATGTTAAAGCGACACTTAAAACGATACAACATAAAACGATTGGAGCGAAGGTCAGTAAGACATCCTGATTGAATATAGGCATAACAAATTTCAACCCGCCTTTATTGTGAGAAGTATAGATTCCTAAAAGGTGATTAGCATTGAAAAAGGCAAAGGAGAAAATAGCAATGCCTAAGAAACTTAAAATATTATCATTAAGTGAAATAGTTTTTTCTTTAGGGATTATTTTAACTTTTGCTAAATCATCCGGTGTCCATTCTGGATGATTCTTTATAAGAGGGATTCGAACGTTTTTTCCTTCAGATCGTTCGATGACAATGAAAGCAACTGTAATCCAGAACAGTACGTAAATGATTACTGAAATAATATGAGAGATAGTTATAGAAATAGTGTTAATAATAGCAGTCAGGAGTGCACCTTCTCCGTTATAAAGCACAATACTTTCTATCATCTGTACAATAATTGTAATTAATATTGCCCAAGGAATAACTAATTTTATTGTTCTAATATAAGCGTCAAACACTATTGGGCTGATTAAAAATCGTGGTGTATCTTGATATTTTGCTGCAACTTCTATGGGATTTCCAAGCTTTTTAAGAACGTCCTTTATATCTGATTCTGAATAATCTTCAGGTAACATATCTTCAATAGTAGATTTTAGTTCTAGACTGGTTTTATCACGCTTATCTTTGCTTATCCTTTTAGTTACTTCATGAATATATGCATCAATCAGATTCACTCTTTCCGTCTCCCTTCAATAATTCATGCAGTCCATTCCTTTTTAGTTGAGTCATATGTGTGCGCAACACATCGTATTTCTGAGCTTTACCTTTAGTCCTATCCCACTTATAATCACTTCCTGATGCCCTAATCAGCGAGCCAACGAGAATAATGTATTCAGTTACTGCCGACTTGCTTGAGAAGCTGAATAAGGGTGTAGTTATAAAGCATTGTATGCAAAAACAACAAGCACTAAATGTTCCGCTTCATACTTCCTTTCTGTATACATCTAATAAGGAGCTCACCGCGTACTATTTGTATGTGGTAATATATGTTATTATCAAGGGCTGGAATTAATGTGAAAAAAATTATAAAAAGAGCGTGCCTTAAAATAATTTAGTGTAGGATGGGGATGTATATGAAAGTCGTTGAGAAATTATTGAAGGAAGAGGATTTTATACATTTTGTTGATATTGTGGTTGGTGCTTATCCAGGAAGGATGGGGAGTTTACAGCTAACAAAAGAGCAGCTAAAGGCACTTTTTATACGCAATCAAAACAATGACGCAGCTATTCATTATTATGGGCTATGGGAAGATAACAAACTAATTGGTGGCATGCGACTCCATGATTTTGAAATGAATTTCTTCTCTAAAATGATTCCAATAGGGGGAGTAGGACTAGTTGCAGTTGACTTACTCCGTAAAAAAGAAAAGGTTGCCAAAGAATTAATAGATCATTTTTTCAAGGTTTTTTTAGAGAAAAATGTTCATTTTGTTGCGTTATATCCGTTTAGACCTGACTTTTATAAAAAAATGGGCTTTGGATACGGACCGAAAATGCATCAATATTCAGTGGAACCATCAAGCTTTCCGAAGGGGCCAACAAAAAAACATCTTACTTTTTTAACAGCGCAAGATCAGCAAAAATTAGCAGATTGCTATAGAAGAGTTGCATCGAGGAAGCATGGTATGTTTTTAAAAACAGAATCGGAGCTTTCATCAATTTTTAAAAACCCGCAAAACTATATTATTGCTGTTGAAAAGGGAGATTCAATACAAGGTTATATGGTATTCTCCTTTAATAAGCAAAGTGAAACGAATTTTTTACTTAATAATCTAGTCATTAAAGAATGGATCTATGAAACACCAGAGGCTCTATTAGAGTTCAGTACATTTTTAAATAGTCAGGTGGATCAAGTGAACCGTATAGAATGGAACACACAGGAAGAAAATATTCACTTCTTTTTAGGAGATGTACGAAATGGAACAAATCATTTAATCCCAAGTGTCTACCATGCAAGTGCTGTATCAGGTGTTGGCTTAATGTATCGCATTATTAATGTTCAAGGTTTTTTTGAGGAACTCACAACAAATAATTTTAATGGTCAAACATTAACTTTTAAGTTAATTGTAAAAGATTCGTTATTAGCTGAAAATAATCATCAAATTGTTATTGAGGCTATCGATGGTAATATAAACATTTCTAATAGTACTAACTATGATGTGGAAATGGTGATTGATATCGCAGAGCTTTCTTCTCTTGTCATGGGAGTTGTGACAGTACAAGAATTATTTATGCTTAGCAAGGTGAAGATTAGTGATGAACAATACGTACAGTCATTGCATCATTTCTTCTTTGTCCTTGATAAACCAACTTGCATCACAGCTTTTTAGGAAGATTAATAGTATAAAGCTATTGTTCTTTTTTCATAAAGAGTGATGAGCGTACAGGTCGTTCCAGCGGCGTAATATTAATAATAAAATAGCTTACAATTAATATTAAAATAATAAGTGAATAAATTAAGGTGTTAATGGGATGATCATGTTCCACGATAATTAATCGAATCATAGCTGTAATCCCTATATATATAAAGTACCTTAGTGGAAAATGATAATTCTCTTTAAAATATTTAATAATCATAGTGATAAATTCAAAATACAAAAAGAAAATAAGAATATTAGCGAGGAAAATCTTATAGTCTCCGTCATCGTTGTTGAATATTAGAATTTTAAGAAATTGGATGAGTTCTTTGCAAAGTAAGAAGGATAAAATGAGCGCTAGAAGTACAAGGCAAACATTTAGAAACAATTGTAAAGATTGCGGTACAGCCTTTATTAATTGTAAATAAGTCGAGTTCTTTCGATTCATCGAATTCCTCCAATCTTGTAAGTCGTTCTAAGTGAATATGAATAACTAAATAACACATAATCATATGTTTGAGCGTCTTCGTTTAATGATTTGAATATAACATTTTATCGTAAATGTATTAGGTTTAATTTGTAAAGTTTTGGTATATATTGAATTATCGCCAAAAGCTGTGGATGATATTTGTTAAAACGTATGTTATGTATATAGGTTGATTGGAGTGAAGGCTGGGCGACGCCTTGGGGATCAGCAATAGAGGAACGAAGGCTAAAAACATCACGTCCTGTGATAACGCCTTCGTGACCAACATCATGTTGGCCCAAGCGGCTCATCGGACGCCCCCAGGAAGCTCTGCTCTGCGCGAAAGTGAAGCGTCAGCGGCAAATGTTTTATCTGTGCGAAAGCGTAGCGACAGCAACAACAAAGCGCCCAGTCGGAACGGAAATCAACCACACGTTATGGTGATGAGCCTATATATTCGCGAAAGAAAGTTTTCAAAATAAATTAGCTGTATGCTAAAATAGATGTGCATGAATATAAAATTCAAAAGGGGTTTTTAAAATGGCTAATGCAGCAAAAACAGGAAAAATTACACCAGAGCGTTTAGAGGAAGCATTAAACGTACGTGATCGTCTTGTTATCGAGTTACTAGTACAAGTTCTTGATGAAAAGCTTGTAATTGAACGTCCAGTATTACGTGAACGTGTAGCAAACCTTGTAGACCTTTCTGATCATGATGCAGAATTAAAAGAAACGATCCACGCTGTTATTAACAAGCTATAATCTTTAGGAAAATGCTACTCTTAATTGGTAGCATTTTTTCTTTTGTTGGAAAGGAACATATAAAGTATAACGATAATTTTCCTTAGAAGGTGGACTGTAAAACCTATAGTTAATCATTGGGTATCCCCATAAAACTATTATATATTAAACCCATTTCATCAGGACTTTCCGTACAATCATCCTCTCCCCACTTACAAAGAATCTTCCAAAACCCACCGGATGAATAAGCTATGCTATATTTAAGCATCGTGTCATTAACTTTATTTTGTTGTTTACATGGAAATAGATTATGGATCACCGGTAAGTACTCTTCGTATTTTTTTAGTATATAAAATAATAAATTGTTTCTCTCTAAAAGTTTAAGGAATGATACATGCTCTTGCCAAAACTCAAAATAACATTTGGTTACTGAAAAATTTGTTAAATTATCTAAATTAGCTAGTTTATGAATATATTTATTAAATAAATAGTCTACATATTCATTTAGTACATCATCTTTTGACTTAAAATTACGATAAAATGTTTTGCGAGCCAATTGAGCTTTAATTACTATTTCTGTAATAGTAATTTCACTATATTCCTTCACTTTCATTAGTTCTAATAAAGTATTAATAATTATTTTCCTTGAGCGAATAGATATTGGATTTTTACTTTTTTCCATAACTTCCTCCTGTATGACACGAATAGCCTTGATTTGTATCACTTGCTTGGATTATATTGACTTCAAATTTTTGCTCAATTATACTTCAAAACATGAAAATTACACAAATGTGTATTTTAACCAGTGGGGGTGGGAGTATGTTTGGGGCAATTAATAAATTATCTAATATGAAAAGTGTTAGTATCCTACTTATAATTTTTTTATGTTCTATGTTTATTATGCGTAGTGCAATTTCTACTTTAAAAGGAATTACAGGCGGAATAGGCATATTAGATTTACATTTTAGCTATACCGTACAAGAGATTTACGAAACTTTATTTTTACAAGGGGTAGCAGGGAGATCCTATTATTTAACAACTTTTTTTATAATTGATTTTATTTATCCTCTTACTTATGCATTTTTTTATTCGGTAGTGATTTCGTACTTTTTTAAAGTTCTAAAAATCAAAAATAAAATAGTAAACTATTTCATTGTCCTTCCGTTTATAGGTATGGCATTTGATTATTTAGAAAATCTTTTCTTAAGTATTATCCTCATGAAATATCCAACGGAACTTTTTTATTTAGGGTTAATTTCTAGCTATTGTACAAAAATAAAATTTCTATGTGTTTATTTAAGCCTTCTTCTAGCTATTCTATTATTTTTAGTAATTTTATTTAAAAAAATAAAAATATCACTTAAGTTTTTAATGAAATAAATTTATGAATAGTTTACGAGGGGGTGAAAAGATAGGGGATTTGTATATTTGCGAATAAAGAAAAAGTAAATGAAGCTAGCAAAAATTTTCGGCTAGCTTCATGCTGGTTAGACTGTTAGTATACCTTATCTCCATTAAAAATAGAGTTTTTCACAATTACATAATCTACATTTCGAATGGCATCAAGTTTATTGCCACCTGCATAGGAAATAGATGATTGAAGGTCTTGTTGCATTTCAATTAACGTATCTTTGATGCTACCTTTATGTTCAACAAACATTTTTTTACCTTCAACATTTTTACGTTCACCTTTTTGGAATTCAGAAGCAGATCCGAAGTATTCCTTCACAGTTTTACCGTCGATTTCGATCGTTTCTCCAGGTGACTCTTCGTGACCTGCAAATAATGATCCAATCATTACCATTGAAGCACCAAAGCGAACCGATTTTGCAATATCACCATGTGTGCGAATACCACCATCAGCGATAATTGGCTTTGTTGCGGCTTTTGCACACCAGCGTAGTGCAGCAAGCTGCCAACCACCTGTACCAAAACCAGTTTTGGTTTTAGTAATACATACTTTACCTGGTCC
The DNA here is from genome assembly GCF_044763105.1 of Lysinibacillus sp. NPDC096212. Lineage (NCBI taxonomy): Bacteria > Bacillati > Bacillota > Bacilli > Caryophanales > Bacillaceae > Lysinibacillus > Lysinibacillus sp. NPDC096212. Next base: position 79,876 of record NZ_JBIWFQ010000007.1, read on the forward strand.
AATACCAACTTTTGTTGCATCTGCACCAGCGTTTTCAAGTTCACGTACTGCTTCAGGTGTACCCACATTACCAGCAATAACAAAGCTATTTGGTAGATGTTTTTTGATATGTTGAATCATACGAATAACAGCATTTGAATGACCATGTGCAATATCGATTGTAATAAATTCAGGCACTAAATTAGCAGCAGCTAATTCTTCAATAAAAGGATATTCTTCATTTTTCACACCAACACTAATAGATGCAATTAATCCACGAGCTTGCATATCTTTAATGAAATTGATACGTGTCTCTGGGTTAAAACGGTGCATGATATAAAAGTAACCGTTTTCAGCAAGCTTCGCAGCAAGACTTTCGTCGATAATTGTTTGCATGTTTGCCGGTACAACAGGAAGTTTGAATGTATGATCACCTAAAGTAACAGAAGTATCACATTCTGAGCGACTTTCTACTATACATTTTGCGGGAATTAGTTGAATATCTTCATAGTCAAATACGTTATCCATTATAAACACTCCTAAAATACGAATATTTTTTAAGTTTTAATTTAAATCGTTCGTCATTTGGTAATTTACATTATTTTCGAGTAAATGTCAAAGCTTTTATCTAAATAAATAAAAAAATAACAGGAAAGAACAGGAATTAAGCGAAATATAAGTTTTAGCAATTGTTAAAAAAGATAAAAGTAAGGTTAAAATTCTGCAAATTTTTGTAAGGAAGTAAGATCTATTATGATTCTTCAAAAGAGGAAAAGGAGTTTTTAATTAGTTTTATCTAAAATTTGTATTACTATTTGCTATCCATGTAAAATAGAATTGTTTCGAAAAATGACAAAGGGAGTGTTGGGAATGGCAGTAGAGGTCTATTTAATTTTTAATGGAAATTGTCGAGAGGCTGTATCTTTTTATGAGAAAGTTTTTAATGCGAACAAGCCTGAAATTATGACATTTGGAGATTCACCACAAAACCCAAATTATCCATTACCAGAGGAAGCAAAAGATCTTGTGATGCATACGCGACTTTCGATTTTTGGTAGCACTGTAATGTTCTCAGATACATTTCCAGGCAATCCATTCATGACTGGAAACAATATAACGTTAGCCGTTGTCTCAGACGATGAGACTCAGCTGCGAAAAGCTTTTGACGGTCTTAAAGATGGTGGCAAGGTTAAAATGGAGCTACAAGAAACGTTTTGGAGTAAATGTTACGGCTCCCTTACTGATAAATTCGGTATAGAATGGCAATTTAGTTATGAGGAAAATAAATAAAGAGCAATTATGCCTCGGCATAATTGTAGCCTGTCGCTACAGAAAATAATTGCTGAAAGAAGTTAATATTGAAAAGCACGATGTTTGGAAAATCTCCATTAACATCGTGCTTTTCTTTTTAGTATTTAAAACGATTCACATAGCTTTGTAATTCATCAGCCATGTCAAGAAGTGCTTTTGAGGCTACAGCCATTTCCTTCATCGAGGACAACGTTTGTTCAGTTGAAGCGGCAACTTCTTCTGACGCTGCTGCATTTAATTTAGCATGATCAGTTAGCTCGATAGCTGTTGCAGAAACTTCTTCGACTACTGCTGACATCTCCTGAGCGGATGCAGATATATCCTCCATTTTCGGAGCAATATCGTGTAGACTCTTAATAATGTTTGCAAATTTTTTACTTGTATCTTCTGTTAGTTGTAAACCATCCTGGACATCCGCTGAAGCCTTAATCATTGTTTGAACAGATTTAGCCGTATCTTGCTGAATGCCAGTAATCAGTGCAGAAATTTGCTCTGCTGATTGATGGGATTGCTCTGCTAACTTGCGCACTTCATCGGCAACTACTGCAAAGCCTTTCCCGTGCTCTCCAGCTCGCGCCGCCTCAATAGCAGCATTAAGGGCAAGTAGATTTGTTTGATCTGAAATAGCACTAATAATTTCTAAAATAGAACCGATTTCTTTTGTTCGATCATAAAGTGATTTAATCATCGTATCTGATTGTGTCACAGATTCATGAATAGAAATCATTTGATTAACAGTTTGTTCGACTGCTTGGCCACCCTCTTCGGCCAATTTTATAGCATGGCTAGATAAATCTGAAACCTGCATAGAGCTATCAGCGACCTCGACGACTCCTTTTGAGATTTCCTCAATAGAAACAGCATTTTGGTCAATGCCAGTTGTTTGTTTTTCTGTACTAATAGCAACCTGTTGCATAGCGTTAGTAACTTGTTCTGAAGCAGCTATATTTTGTTCGGCATTCGCAGATAATCCATGTGCTGAAGTCTGTACGTGTTGGGAGCTTTGATCAACGTTGCGAATAAGTTTTTTTAAGTTAACCTTCATTGCGATAAAGGCTTCCCCTAGCTGTCCAATCTCGTCTTTAGAATGAATGTCAATAAACGCTGTTAAATCGCCTTCACTAATTTTTATAGCGCTTTGTTTAAGTCGATTGATCGGATTAACGATCGATTTTATCATGAATAGCATAAAAATAATGCCAACAATAATAGAAACAGCGATGATTATTAAGTTGATATTAAAGGTCGAAGCAGCGGCTTTTGCAGCCTCGGCTGTAAACATTGTACCAACAACTTTCCAACCTGTTAGCTTATTTGTAACAAATTGTAGCTGACGATCTTTTTCTATAATGCTACCACTATCTTGTTCATAGATTTTAGTAATATAGCTTTCTGTTGCTTCAGAGCCACTTTCTTTATCTGGTTGGGCAATATAAATTTTATTGCCATCTAAAAGTGAAGCAAAGCCAGTTTCTCCTATGCGTATATCATTCGTGATGGTACTAAGTTTAGATATATTTAAATCTAACCCGATTACCCCTGAGCCATCTGGTAAAGCCTGAGTAATCGTAAGAACGATATCACCTGTAGTTTGTGTAATGTATGGAGCTGTAATAGATACTTGGTTTTTGTTATCTAAAGCTTGCTTATACCAAGGTCTCGTACGCGGATCAAACCCACTAGGGTATTTTTGAGCAGGCTCATCTAGTAGTCTGCCATCAGAGGTTCCAATATAAATCAGCTCCACCTCTGGATGCATATTGATGTATTCTTTGAAAAGAGATTTAAGTTCTGGAATTTTACCTTCTTGTAAATAAGATTGATTGAGCTTTTTAGTAAAATATTGAATGTCCTTCACTCTTGGCTCAATCGTGTTAGTAATATTCGTATTAAGCATGCGCACACTTTCGGCTGCGCTTGCTTGTTGTTCTTCTGAAATTTGTTTTCCAGCACTTTGGTAAGACACAATTCCAATTAACAGTGTTGGGATGAGAAGCATTGCTAAAAATGAAAAAATGAGCTTTTTCCTTAAACTTAGTTGTTTCACTTGAATTATCCTCACTATAATTTAGTATTTGATACTTTGTCTTATCACCGAAAATTGGATGTAATAACGCCCTTGTGACCAACCTCCTATTGTCCTAAGAGGTTCATCGGATAATCGACACCCTATGTATGGTGAAAAGTATATACTTTACCGATTAAGGCAAATAATAGACGACTAGGCTCATTTTATCAAAAATAAAATAAAAGTTAAGTATTTTGTAATAACTGTTCATTAATTGTAGATATAAGAAATAATATTTTGAAACGATAATCATTAGATGACATATAAAGCTACTTTTTGATATATACTAATGCTCAAAAGAGGGGGGATTGTTTTCATGATTCGACAAATTGGACAAGTGATGTTATATGTAAATGATCAGGAAACTGCTGTGAAGTTTTGGACAGAAAAAGTTGGATTTGTTGTAGTTGCTGACCAGGAAGAGGGAGGAGTACGTTGGATTGAAATTGCTCCAACTAAAGAAGCTCAAACTACCCTTGTTCTACACAACAAAGAAATCATTGCGAAAATGCAGCCTGAATTAAATTTAGGGACACCTTCTATTATGTTTTATGCCGATCATATAGAAAATTTATATCAGGATTTTCAAGCAAAGGGCGTTAAAGTAGGAGATTTAGTAATGATGCCAATGGGTAGGGTTTTTAATTTTGCTGATCACGAAAATAATTATTTTGCATTAGTAGAAAAATAAACCTTGTCCCATCAGTAGAAAAAGTAAGTTCGAATCTGTCCAATTTCGATTATTCTATGCGGAAATCGGACAGATTTTTGCTTTTTCCCCTATATAAGTGCACGTAATTTATTTTATATCTTCTCCAAAAATCCCTACAGTTTGACGGTCAACGATAAATTCATGGCCATCCCATTTCAAAATATTTTCTACATACCCTAATCCATCGGCATGAAATCGGCCTGCTATAGACTGATACGCTAAAATCTCATATATGCCATCACGTTCATAGTCCACTGGGTACAATCCGCTGATTGGATCAACCCATCCTTCAATAGGCTGCTTTAGTGTACCGTCTTGATTATAAATTTCTGCTAAATAATCCGGACCCTTGTATTGTAAATCGATGATATATTGCTTTTGGGGATTCATGCTACGAACGGCTACTTTATATTGATTTTGATAATTAACGCTGTACTTTAGCTTATTATTAAAAGAAATTGCATCAAAAATTGAGCGGATTTTGCCGTTTATTGAGGCAAATATTTCCCCGTTGATAATGCCTCCACTACCTCCTGTGTCAGAAATAGCTAGAATATCTTCTAGGTGATTGCCTGTAAAGTCACCTAAAAATATAGTTGGATTATAGCCAACGCTTTGTTTTAGCATTATTTTTTCGAATTGGTGCGTCTGTCCGTAAAAAATAGCAAGCGTTAGGTCTTTCCACAAAGGGCTATCTGGAGTTTTAGTCCCCATCAAAAGAACAGTTTCAAGTAAGCCATCTCCATTAATATCTCCAAATTTCGTCTGAATAACCTGAGGGGTCATAGTTGAAATAGGCATATTATTTAAGGATGGATTCATATTATTAGTCATACATGCACCTCTTTCTTTAGTTTTAGCATATGTTGTAAACATGGCTTGGTGAAAAAAGAAGACGTGTTAGTAATGGATATAAAGCTTATAAAAAAACTTGTAATTAACCCATTGACATTTTTAAATGTGAAAAGTATCATAAATGTCAACGAATCAGAAAATTCAGTACCACGCATCCTCTCGCTACTAATACGTAGTTAGAGATTTTTTTACAACTTTAATTCTTAGTAAGTATATATGTTTTATACATTTTGGGAAGAAGGAGATTTTCTTGAAGAATTTATTTATTAAAACAAAGCAGCAGCAGTATTGGCTAGATCAGCTAGCATCTATTTCTGAGCCAATCAAGGCTGAGGCTAAAGAAGTAGATGAACAATCTCGTTTTCCATTCGAAGCACATAAACTACTTCTGCAAATTGGTTATCCAAAACTAACTTTACCGAAAGAATATGGCGGTGAAGGATTATCAGTCTATGATTTGGTACTCGTTCAAGAAACGTTAGCAAGCTACGACGAGAATGCTTCACTCTCACTAGGGTGGACATTAGGTGTTATAGGCGAACTATATGAGAAAAAGCTATGGACAGACGATTTACTAAGTTCATTTGCTCAGGAAATAAAGAACGGAGCAATTATAAATAGGGCTGCGAGTGAAGCGGCAACTGGTAGTCCAACACGTGGAGGGCGACCAGGAACAAATGCTGTGTCAAAAGAGGCAGGTTGGCTCTTAAATGGACGTAAAATCTTTACGACAGCCTCCCCGGTACTAGATTACTTCTTAACATCAGCGTGGATTGAGGAGAAAAATCAAATTGGTTACTTCCTTATTCATAAAGATGCCCAGGGGCTTTCAATTGAAGAAAACTGGGAAATGTCTGCAATGCGAGGCACAAGCAGTCATGACCTAGTTTTAAAAGATGTGATAGTCCCTTCAAATCATTTAGTAGAGTTACCGGGTCACCCAAGTGGTGGCAAGATAAATGGTTGGATGCTACATATACCAGCAACATACTTAGGGATTGCGCAGGCAGCTCGTGATTATGCACTGCATTTTGCCAATCATTATCAACCTAATAGTTTAAATGCTCCAATTAGTACATTACCAAATGTGCAGCAACTTCTAGGTGATATTGAATTGAAGCTATATCAAGCGCGCTTTGTACTGTATGGGGTTGCCGAAGCTTATGATGACCCAGCTAGACGTGAGCTTTTGGTAAATGAAATGGCAGTTGCTAAGCATACGGTAACAAATTTGGCGATTGAAATCGTCGATAAGGCAATGCGTGTAGTAGGAGCTAAAAGCCTACAATTAACAAACCCATTACAGCGCTACTATCGAAATGTTCGTGCAGGACTTCATAATCCACCGATGGATGATATGACAATTATTAAATTGGCAAAGGCAGCAATTGAACAACAAAAATCGACTGAACATCAATTACAAAACAATGGAGAATAAGGGGAAATGACATATGTTTAAACAAAAGAAAAAGATTTTCCAATTGGCAGCAATCGGGTTGGCTTCACTTGCTATTTTAGCGGGCTGTAATTCAGGTGAAGCTTCAGATAAAGATTCCGAAGATGGCGCGAAAGTACGTACAGTGAAGGTTGCATATGATCAGGCATCTAAGCCTATTAGTTATATTGATGATAACGGAAACCCAACAGGCTACGATGTGGAAGTTATGAAGCTAGTGGATGAGATGTTACCTGAATATAAGTTTGAATTCGTAGGTACAACTAGTGATGATTTACTAATTGGTGTTGAGCAAGGGAAATATCAAGTAGGGATAAAAAATGCCTTCTTTACGCAAGAACGTACAGAAAAGTTTATTTTCCCTAAAGAATTTTTAGGCTTAAGTAGTGCGGGCTTAGTATTACGTAAAGAAGATGAGGGTGTGAAAACATTAGCCGACTTTGCGAAAAAAGGTTATTCATTAGCACCAATTGCTGCGAATAATGCCCAATACACAATTATAGATGAATATAATAAAGCCAACCCAGACAATAAAGTGAAATTACAAGCTGGAGATGCATTTACTGTCGATGTCGTGCAATGGGTAAATGAAAAACGTGTCGATGGTGGTGTGATGATTGAAGGTCCATTTAAACAACAAGTTTTAGCAGAAGATGGCCCATATCATAATTTAAAAGATGATGTAGTTTACAACGAATTTGACGTTATCAAAACATGGCCGTTGTTCAATAAAAAGGAACAAGAATTTGCAGATGCTTACGATAAAGCTATAGCAAAAATTAAAGAGCAAAAGAAAACAAATGAATTAAGCACTAAGTTTTACGGTCGAGATTTATTTGAAGTGTTAGATTCTGTGAAGCGCTAATAGGCGGTAGCTGATCAAAGAAGACCCCTCTTTAGAAGGGAAAGTGCTAGCAGCTACTACTAAATAAAAGGCTGTTGAGTCAGTATACTCAGCAGTCTTTATTAATAAAAAGAGAATTATTGTATCAGGTGTGTTGATTAGGGAAAAATGTTTGTTAATTATTGGGTGAAAAAGGGATTTTTTTGTTGATAATTTGCCTTATATATGAGCATATTTAGCTGATTGTAGTGAAGGGCTACTTGACTCCCGCAGGAAAGCAAGACAGACGAGACCCTGCACGGAGCGGAGCGAAGGAAGCGGCTCGTCGCTCGCCCGCAAGAAAGCAAGTAGCCCGTAACGGAAATCAGCGTCTTCTACTTAATTTTAGTAATTAAAAATAGCTAATCAACACACCTCTTATTGTACATTTATATAGAAGTTGGTGAGGAAATGGAGAAGTATTTTGATGCATCATACATTTGGAACTCAATTCCTGTATTATTACCGTTTTTAAAAGTTACCTTTTTAGTCGCGGGTTCTTCCATTGTACTAGGCACAATATTTGGCTTACTATTAGCGGCTGCCAAGTTAAGTTCAATAAAATTGCTGCGAAAATTAGCGAACTTATATACAACGATTATGCGTTGTACACCATCTATCGTCTTATTATTCCTCGTATATTATGGTGTTCCAGCGTTAGCGGAAAACTTCGGCATCAATCTCCATTCAATCGAAACAGCCATTTTCGTAGTCGTAACGTTCACTTTGCAGTTTGCGGCGATTATGTCGGAAGTTATTCGTTCTGCTTATTTAGCGATTGATAAAGGGCAATTTGAAGCGGCTGTTAGTGTGGGATTAACGCCATTTCAGGCCTATCGACGTATTATTTTCCCGCAGGCACTCGTTATCGCTTTACCGAACTTTGGGAATGGAATGATTGCCTTATTACAAGAAGGGGCGCTCGCTTATACAATCGGCTTAATTGATATTGTCGGAAAGGCAAATTTAATTATTGCAAGTAACATTAATGCACATGCATTAGAAATATATATTGCTTTAGCGATTGTTTATTGGGTGCTGTCGATTATTATAGAAAAATTCTTCGCTATGCTAGAAAAGTTCTTTGGTAAGGGGAAAAAGACATTAGAAACAACGTAAGGAGGCGAAACCATGAATTATCAATTTTTAGTTGAAACATTTTTTGTTGCATTATCAGGTGTACCTATCGCACTCCTTGTGACAATTGTTGCTATGCTCGTTGCTTTACCACTTGGCTTTCTACTAGCACTAACAAGAATCAATAAAATCCCAGTGATCCATCATATAGCAAAAATTTATGTCTCCTTTGTCCGAGGTACACCTATAATCATTCAAATCTTTATTATTTATAGTAGTATCCCATTACTACTTAAAATGATTTTTGAAAAATATAATATTGCCTACGATATTTATAAAATCAATCCGATTTGGTATGCATTTATCGTCTTCGCATTTAGTACAACGGCAATATTAATTGAGGTATTTCGTTCTGCTTTAAGTACGATTGAAAAAGGTCAGCTAGAGGCTGCTCATGCAGTAGGCTTAACAACATTTCAAGCCTATCGCCGTATTATTATTCCGCAGGCTTTAGTAGTAGCTATGCCAAATATTTGTACGGCTACAGTCAATCTCATTAAAGCGACGTCTTTAGGCTATGCAATGTCCTTACCTGAAATTACATTAAAGGCTAAGGTGGCTGCAAATGTTGGCTACAATTACGTAGAAGCATATATTGATATTTTCATAGTGTACTTAATTTTATGTAGTACAGTTGAATACATCTTTAAACGATATGAAAAACATTTAAGTAAATTCAAAGTGGCAAAAGCCTAAGGGGTGAACGAGTATGTTAGAAATTAAAAATATTCATAAATCATTTGGAGACAATGAAATTTTAAAGGGTGTCGATTTAGCCATTGATAAAGGCGATGTTGTTGTTATTTTAGGCCCAAGCGGCTCAGGAAAAACAACATTATTACGTTGCATTAACTTTTTAGAGAAGGCTGACCAAGGACATGCGACATTTGGTGATATCCAAGTAGATTTTCAAAATGTGAAGAAGAAGGACGTACATTCGATTCGTCAGCGTGTAGCCTTTGTATTCCAAAACTACAATCTTTTCACGAATAAAACAGCGCTAGAAAATGTGACAGAAGGGCTTATTATAGGACGTAAAATTCCGAAGGCAGAAGCGATTGAAGTTGGCAAAAAGGCGCTTGATAAAGTAGGCTTATCAGAAAAATATGATGCCTATCCAAGTCAATTGTCAGGAGGTCAGCAGCAGCGAGTTGGTATTGCACGAGCAGTAGCATTAAATCCTGATATTATTTTATTTGATGAACCGACTTCTGCACTTGACCCAGAGCTAGTAGGAGAAGTCCTTCAGGTTATGAAGAACATTGCAGCAGAAGGAACAACAATGCTTGTGGTCACACATGAAATGGGCTTTGCAAAAGACGTAGCAAACCGGGTGATTTTTATGGACGGTGGTGTCGTAGTAGAGGAAGGAAATCCTCATGATATATTTGTTAATCCGAAAGAGGAGCGCACGAAAAAATTCTTAAAACGTGTTATTCCAGAGGATTATACTTACTACATTTAACTTAAATGATAAAAGAAGAGAATCTGCAAGCCTTCCATGGAAGCTTGTGGATTCTCTTTTTTGAAATTAAAGCTTTAAAAAATGTGTTAACTCATTAATTGAGTAGACATGCAATTCGTGCATAGCTCGTGTACAAGCTGTGTAGAAATAATTACGTTCTGTTTCTCTAGAATAATTAGCTACGGAAGCATTGTATAGCAAGACAGCATCAAATTCAATTCCTTTTGCCATATAAGCAGGTAACAGTAAAATTCCTTTTTTAAATTGATTTGTATCATGGGTAATGAGTTGAAGATCTACTTGGTCTTTCATTTGTTCAAAAACCATTGTACATTCATGCTCTGTTTTACAGATGACTGCAATTGTTTCGAACTTTAGGGACAAACTGTTAATCTTTTCGACAAGCTGTTCAATTAAATCTATTTCGTTTGGAACAATCGTGATAGTCGGTTCGGGACCAGTTCGATTAAAGGCTTCTACTTTGGCGCCTTCATGTAAAATCTTCGAAGTTAGTTGAATAATTTGTTTTGTTGAGCGATAACTTTTCGTCAATATCATTTTTTCTGCTTGTTCACCATACAATTGTGGCGTTAGCAGGGAAGGGTTTTTAAAGGTATGAGGATGGATGGTTTGATGTCCATCGCCCAATATAGTCATACGTGCACGTGGGAATAATTGTTGTAATACAAATAGCTGAAATGGAGAATAGTCTTGTGCTTCATCAACTAAAACATGGCGAATCATCGTATTTGTTCGTTGACCTTCTATTTTGTCCTGCAAATATAAAAATGGAGCGGTATCTTCATATGAAATAATGCGCTTTGCTAAATTAGGGAGTGTATGTTGACAGATTTCTTCCCAATGGTCGGGCAAAAAGTTCTGTAATTGCTGATGAATCGTATAGTTCATCTCAAACAAATGTCGATAAATGCCTAATATGTGAACAAACTTTAATTGTTTCACAGATTGACGAAGTGGCTTGAACTGTTTTTTGACAATTTGGATGGCTAATTTCTTGCGTTCTTGCTCGAAATCATCAAAAGAATTTTCTGAAAATCGACCTTCATGTAAAAGCTCGCTATAGGTTTTTGTATATTCTTCAATGTCTAAAAGTTCACTGGCTTCTTCTACCCATTCTTTTGCCCGTTCTGCTTTTTCAATTTTCGATAATCGTTGTAATAACCATTCTTTCACTAACTGCAGTCGATTTGGGATAGGCATTGTGGCGTTGAACGAATAAAAGTATTCAGCAATTTCTTGAGCTGTAATAATTCTTTCTCCGCGAAAAACAATATTTTTAAACAGCAAACCTTCATTTGTAAGGTGCTCAATATATTTGTCCATCAATTCTCGATATTGGAGGCTAGCTTTAAAAGAAATAATCGAAAGCTTCATTTGGTAGAGTGAGTCATCTTGCTCTGTTAAAAGTGACTCCAATTGCTCATAAGGATATTCCAATTGGAACTGTCGACCTAAACGTTTTGTTGCATATTCGGAGAAGGTTAATTGCTGCATATTGTCTTCACCTAAATCCGGTAAAACGGTATGAACATATTGATTAAAGAGCTGATTAGGTGTAATCAATAAAATTTGATCAGCAGTAATTTGGTCTCGATAATGATATAACAAATAAGCAACACGTTGGAGAGCAACAGCCGTTTTTCCACTACCCGCGACACCCTCTACGATTAGATAAGGAGTGCTGACATGTCGAATTATTTTATTTTGCTCAGCTTGAATCGTTGCTACGATGCTGCGGATATGTTCGTTTGCATTTTGAGCGAGAATATCGAGTAATAAGTCATCACCGATCGTTAAACCTGTATTAAACATCGATTGTAATTGGCCATTTTTAATGATAAATTGCCGTTTTAAAAGCATCTCACCTTGAATTTCGTCAGTCGCCGTTTCATAAGTAGCGGGGCCAGGGGTGTAATCATAATACATACTTGATATAGGGGCTCGCCAATCGTAAATTAGTATGTTTTCATTCTCTTCATCCATTAAGGTTGCTACACCGATATAAATCTTTAAAGGTTCGTTATGATCATCCTGTAAAAAATCAATGCGAGCGAAATAGGGTGATTGCAGTAAACGGTCATAAATTTTTACATCCTTGATGACACGTTGCTGAGCATGCTGGGAATCAGATAAGAGCTCTGCCTGTTGTTTGATAGCATAAAAGGTTTCGTCTATATCCTCAGGCGTATCTAAATTCACTCTAACGTCGTCCCAAAAGGTTTTCTTTAACGCTAAAACATTGTCTTTAACAGCCTTTTCTTTTTGTAGTAACTCCTCTTTTTTATGATCAACTGTGTTTAAACAAAGAGCAAGATACTGTTTTTCTTCTGTCCATTCATATTGCTTTTCCAATGTTACTCACATTCCTTTCAATATGGATTTAGAATCGGGAAATTTATCATACAGCTATTTCAGAAAGAAGTATAGTCTAGTAATTTTGGCAAATTTATGATATAATAAAGTTATAAGAGAAAATCAATTTTTTAATAAAAAAGGCTGTTCCGCAAAAGGTGGAGCAGTCTTTTTTTGTAGTCAAATTGTCCCTTTTGAAGAATGTTGCTTTTTATGGATAGTTTCCGAAATTTTGGTATGACATCATGTATATAGGTTGATCTCCGTTCCAACAGGACGCTTTCCTTAGGTTCCTGGTGAGGTGTGGTGTTCTTAGTAGCCGTTCTCGTACTTGCTCGCTCCAGGGCCCATCCGTGACCCGAGAAGTCGCTCAGCCTCTGCTCGACTTATGTTCATGGTATACATTTCAAAAAATGTTATGTCGGATTTATATCATTTTTACCCTCAAAAATTAATCCCTATACGTTAGAGTTAAGTTGATGATTGAATTTTGATAAAAACAGCTTCATGAGTAAGGGGGGAAGTCGTTAATTGCTAACTAAAGAATATGTTTCTAGAAACGATATAGACACTTGAAAGGGGGTGAGAAAAAATGAAGGTGATATTTACAGTTGGGTTACCTGGAAGTGGCAAGAGTACGTTTGTTAAAGAGCTAGCGAAAAGCGAAAATGCAGTTATTCTTTCAAGTGATGCTATACGTCAAGAGTTATTTGGTGACGTTTCAAGACAAAAAACACGAATAGTATTTCGTGTTTTGTACGAGCGTTTAAATGAATTTGTGGCTAAAGGTCAATCTGTCATTGTTGATGCGACAAATATCGAACGGGAACGCAGGATGTTTGCACTGAGTAAATTGTCTGGTAATGTGAAGGTTGCATGCTATTATTTTGATACTCCTTATACTTTGTGTGTATCAAGAAATCAACAAAGAAAGAGAAAAGTTCCGTTAGTGATAATGGATAAAATGAGAAAGAATTTAGAGTTTCCGATATTGGGAGAAGGGTTTGAAGAGGTGCATATTGTACATGAAGCGAGTCCATATGAAATCTCAAAAGAGCAATTTCTTTCACTAATCCAAAGCGAACCCACATATGAAGAGCTTTTTCAAAAGTTGAGAGCGGTCCAACCATTTAAAGAGATTTATCAATTTAATCAAGAAAATCCTTATCATCAATTTTTACTTTGCCAGCATACGTATTTTGTTTATGAATATATGAACGAATACTATATGGAGAGTGACAAGTTAGCGCTACAAATAGCTGCTTTATTCCATGATGTAGGCAAACCGTTTTGTAAAAAATATAAAGAATTACAACAAAGATATGGATATTATGGACATGAAAATGTATCCGCTCAAATGGTATGCCATTTTTTATTAGAGCTTGGCTTTGAAGAAGACTTTGTTTTAAAGGTTGTTAATTTAGTGCAATTTCATATGTTAATTCAATATGGGGGCGATAGGGGATCAAGTAAGATTTATCATTTATTAGATGGTGACTTATTAACAAAGCTTTATTTCTTTCGTGAAGCAGATCAATTTGCGAAGTAGATGTAAACAAAGGAAGTGAGTTTATGACCAATTTGATGAAGTATCCAAGAAGCTTTCATTTGCCGTGGAGTAGAGGATATACACATGATGACAAGGTTGCTAAAAATGTTGATCATTTTATTGGAAAAGAGGTAGTTGTAACCGAAAAATTAGACGGGGAAGGAACAACACTTTATCAAAACTATATGCATGCTAGAAGCTTAAATTCAGGAGATCATCCGTCGAGGCATTGGGTGAAAACGTTTCATGCTACATTTGCCTTCCAGATTCCAGAAGGTTGGAGATTATGTGGCGAAAATATTTATGCCAAGCACTCCATTTACTACAATGAGTTAACTAGTTACTTTTATTTATTTAGTATTTGGAACGAAAAAAATATTTGTTTAAGCTGGGATGAAACAGTTCGTTATGCAGCTGAATGGGGGATTGAAACGGTACCTGTATTATATCGAGGTATTTTCGATGAAGAAAAAATAAAGAAGACGTTTACAGGAAGATCACTTCTTGGGGGTGAGCAGGAAGGGTATGTTATTAGAAATGCGGATGCCTTCCATTATGATGATTTTCGATATAACCTAGGGAAATTTGTGAGACAGAATCATGTTCGAACAAACGAACATTGGTTAAATGAAGAAGTGATTCCTAATCAATTGAAATAAGCTTTATTTGAAAAGATTGAATCTACTATAAAACAAAAGGACTGAGAACAATGTAATTCTTTAACACGAAATTAATAATATATAACAAATATGAGGAAGTATGCAGTGGCAGCGAGTCCCTTTGCTGAATAGGGACTTACAGGTTCGATTCCTGTCAACCTCACTAAATGAAAAGGCATAATAGAATATATTCCCTCTAAGTAGACAATGTAAAAAGGATACTTAGGGGGTTTTTCTATGAACAGGATAGATTAACCTTCTGCTTCGTGGAGAAGTATTACTTTTTTAAATAAATAATTTAGTATAGCTACCGTCTTTTAGACTTTTTTCTCAAAAATTAAACGCACTCCCATTTCTCACTTATATTATTTAATTTTTTTAGATCGGAATGGAGAATGGCAAAATCGTACTATACGTCATGGGAAACATGATATAAGATAAAATATAGAAAATATTATAAATGGGAGGTAAAAATGGTGAGAAATGGTTATTTGTCGATAATTAGTATTTTAGCATGCTGTTTTTTACTTCTGCCACCGTATACAGCAAGTGCCCATCCAGGCAGAACTGATAGTAATGGAGGGCATACCTGTCGAACTAACTGTGCAAAATGGGGATTAAAAAATGGAGAGTATCATTATCATAATGGTGGTAGTACGTCCAACGGTAGTAGTGGTACATCCAGTAGTAGCGGTAGTACATCAAAACCTACCCCGACAAAATCTGTAACCTCAACACCAGAGCCAAAAGTGGATGAGGATCAAGTGAAGGCGGAAAACTATTACACAACAGCAACGGATTTATATAATAGTGGAGAATATAAGAAAGCTATTACTGAACTTGAAAAGATTTATGAATTGAATAAAAGTAGTAGTAAGACAGATAGCCTTGTTCAAAAATCTATGAATGCTATTTATCAGTTGGCTGAATCTAAGAGTAATGCAGGGGATTATTCAATAGCTAAAGATTATGCGATTTATATAAAAGAAAATCGACATGCTAGCGACGAGATTAAGCTAAAGGCTAATGGTTTATTAAAACAAATAGAAGAGAACGAGAAAATCAATGAATTGCTTTATAAAGCAACAAATGCTAGAGATGAAAAAGAGTACGAAAAAACTTTCAGCTTTATCCAAGAGGCTCAGAAGATAAAAGATTTAGATAAAATTAAATCTTTTTATAATGAAACGGTAGAGTCTTTAACGAGTGATGCAGAAGAAGCATTTCACCAAAAGCAGTATGGGGATGCTAAAAAGCTTTATAAATTATTGGTCAAAAAAACAGAAACGCCAACATTAATCTCACAATATCAAAAGAAAATCCAGCGAATACAAGGCGAACAATTACTACAAAAAAGTTTTGATATTAAGACAACGGATTTTGAAGGGACGTCTCTTTTTAATCATTTAATGGAAGATGAAAACAACTCACATTATGATGAAAATATTGTAAATATATTAAAAGACTCCTTACATGAGGGTACAGATAATGCTAGGAAATTTATATTTAATGTTAACATTGAAGAATTGTTAAAAGGGGGAAAGAAAGATGCTGCATAAATCAGAGTTAAAACTTAGAACCCCGATTTTTAAAACAGCTTGGTTTATGTGGTTTTGGTTAATTATTTTTCCTCCTTTGGGTGTATTTCTTATGTGGAAACAGGGACGTCTTACTAAAATGAAACGTACTATAGCTACCGCAATAGCCGGTGTCTACTTTGTCTCTCCGATGATAATTGGAATGGCAACAACGCTGCCTCTTTATAGTAACCAAGAAGAATTTATAGAGGCATTCAATAAAGAAATTAAAAAACTAGACTTCTCGTATTCTCTTGAAAATATAAAAAAAGAAGAAGAAACAATTACTTCGAAGTTGGGTAAGGATATTACTTTAATTGAAAATATTGATGAAAAAGGCGCAGTACATGAGTTGGTTATGGTGGGGCAAGGCGAAGGGATGGATATCATACTTTCTATGGGGTTGTTAATTGGTATGACAAACCCCATCTTAAACCAAAACGAGATTGGCGCTGTTTTGAAGGATTTACGTTTGTTTGACGAAAGTTATGAATATCAAAAGAATGAAACAACTGTAGAGAAAAATAAGATTCGTTATAATTTAAAATATGATCAAGCTGCTGGTGTAATATTTAGTGTTTCAAAAGTGAATTAATATTATAGCTAATGAATCTTTCAATAGAAAAAGTGCGAGCAACTAGCTCGCACTTTTTTTGGAAATTACTTTGTATAGTTATCGAAATAACCTTGAATATAAATCATTGGTGTTCCTTTATCACCTGAACCAGAAGTTAGATCAGATAGTGAACCAATTAGGTCTGTTAAACGACGAGGTGTTGTACCTTGAGCTGCCATTTGCCCAGTTAAATCTTCGTCTTTGTTTTGGATATACTCAGAAATTGCTGCTTTTAATTCTTCGCCGCGAAGATCCGCAAAATCATTATCTGCTAAGTATTTTAGCTTTACTTCGTTTGGCGTGCCATCTAATCCAGCAGTGAAAGCTGGTGAAACAACTGGGTCAGCTAACTCCCAAATCTTGCCCACAGGATCTTTAAATGCACCATCACCATAAACCATTACTTCAACTGTTTTACCAGTAGCTTCTTTGAGTTTTGCTTGGATGCCATCAACGATTGGTTGGCAAGTATGTGGGAATAATTTTACGCTATCTTCAGTAGCTTTATTTGAACCAAGTAGACCATACTCCGCATTGAAGCCAGAACCGTTATTAGATACAGATAAAATATTATCAAGACTGTATACTTTTTCAGCTCCATTTGCCGTTAAAATACGTTTCGTACGTAAGCGTGTATGAATATCACAAGTTAAAACACTCTTCGTAAAATCTAAAATTGTTTTTGGGTTATTTGAAAAGATAACTTCACAAGTAGCACCTTCAGCTTCGATCAGCTCTTTATAATATTCGATATAATCTACACCTGTAAATGTATGTTTTTTATAGCCGAAATGCTCACGGAATTCAACCTCAGTTAAAGTATCTGTCCAAGGATTAATCCCTTTGACATCTAGCTCATCGATATCAACTAGGTGATTCCCAACTTCATCAGATGGATAGCTAAGCATAAGAACAACCTTTTTTACGCCTTTTGCAATACCACGTAAGCAGTTAGCGAAACGATTACGGCTTAGAATTGGAAAAATAACACCAACAGTATCATCGCCAAATTTAGCAGCTACGTCAGTTGCGATATCATCAATGGATGCATAGTTACCTTGTGCACGCGCAACGACAGATTCTGTTACTGTGACAATGTCACGATCTTCAATGGAATAGCCTTCAATCTTTGCTGCATTTAATACTGTATCAACAACGATTTGCTCAATATTATCGCCTTCGTTAATAATTGGACCACGAAGACCTCTTACTACTGTACCAACTACACGTTCCAAAATAATCTCTCCTTATTAAATAGGTAAATGTATGTTAAATAAAACCAATATAGTTTTACTATACGCTCCTTTAGTGATATAAGTAAAATTAATAGTTCGTATAATAGCTATAAGAGGTGCTTATATGATAGGGAAATTAGATTTATATCGCGTTTTTAGTATTGTCGCTAAAAATAATAGCTTTTCAAGTGCAGCTAAAGATTTATATATGACTCAACCAGCTGTTAGCCAAGCCATGATGCAATTAGAAAAGGAGCTAGGTACACGTCTCTTTAACCGTACACCTAAAGGAGTGACGTTAACAACTGAAGGTAAACTTTTATATGAGTATACAAATTCAGCGTTAGGCCTTTTAGATGCTGGTGAGGAGAAACTGCTAGAATTTAAAAATTTAACAACAGGTCAGTTGAAAATTGGAGTAGGGGACACTATTTCTCGTTTCTTTTTAATGCCTTATCTAGAGACGTTTCATACAATGTATCCAAATATCAAATTACAAATGTTAAATGGAACGACTTCGGAAATTTGTAACTTTATTAAATCTGGCGAGGTTGATATAGGACTTTGTAATTTTCCGATAGAAGATCAGACATTACAGTTAACAGCTTGCACCGAGGTTCAGGATATTTTTGTATGCGGCGAAAAGTACAAAACCTTGGCATCAAAAAGCTTAAGCTTTGAGGATCTGTTAAAGTTTCCACTTGTATTTTTAGAGAAAAAATCAAATTCAAGAAAGTATGTAGAAGATTATTTATTTGCAAGAGGGATCTTCATTGAACCTGAGTTTGAGCTTGGTTCACATGATCTAGTGCTGGAATTTGCACGCAGTAATTTAGGAATTGCTTGTGTAACGAAAGAATTTTCTAAAGATTATTTGCAGCGAGGATTTTTATATGAGCTAACATTAACAGAAAGTATACCAAATCGGAGCATTGGCATGTGTTATTTGAAAAGCGTACCTTTATCTCGAGCAGCGTTGAAATTTGTAGAAATTATTGAGCATAAGCAGGAGCGTAAACGTCTAAATCCAAGAATTATAAAGTGAGCTTAGCGAGTAGTGTTGAAAACCAAAATGGTGAAGGGAATCTTTGTCACATTAAATAAAGTATGGCTCTTCTGCAAAACGAGAGGTTGATTTCCGTTCTACTGGGCGCTTTGTAGCTGCCGCTTTGCTTTCGCTACAGAAAACATTTGTTGTTGCTGTCGCTACGCTTTCACACAGAAAACATCCGCTTCGCTGCAGGGTCTCGGGCCAACACGATGTTGGTCACGAAGGCTTTATCACAGGACGTGATGGTTTTAGCCTTCGTTCCTCTATTGCTGATCCCCAAGGAGTCGCCCAGTTTCCACTCCAATCAACCACTTCACATAGTATATATCTTCTGACACATAATAGCTTTTCAACAACATGAAGCTTAGCGAATTACTAGTCGCTAAGCTTTTTTTAATAGTGCCTCTAAAAGAATGTCGACATTGCGTTTATTTTTTATTGTAGGCGAGCACAAATAAGAAAATGTTCGGATAAAATGCTGTTCCTCGAGGGGTAAGATTTTTATATCGCCATTTTTTAATTCACGCTCAATGACACTAGCGGACAGTAATGAAAGTCCAAGCCCCTGTATAACGCTTTCTTTCACACCTTGATTGCTACTAATAGTAAGAAGTGAACGTACTTGGAGCCCATTTGCTCTAAATAAATGATCTAAATAATAACGTGTGCCAGAGCCTTCTTCACGTGCAACCCAATTTTGCTGCTGTAAGTCCGAAACTGTAATCGTTGACTCCTTTGCAAGAGGGTGATTACTCGCGCTGACAATAAATAACTCGTCTTGCATAAACGGTTTAATAAGAAGTTCATGGTCGTGTGCTTGTCCTTCAATAAGACCGATATCGACTTGTAATAATTTTGTATATTGAATGATTTCTTTCGTATTGCCAATAATAACTTGAAGCTCTAGCTGAGGGAATTGCTGTTGCAAGCTGGCAATGATAGGAGGTAATATATATTCCCCAATGGTAAAGCTAGCGCCAATCACAAGTGTACCTTGAATTTCATGGTGATAGGTTAAAATATCTTCCTTTGCTGCCTCGGCAATGGCCATCATTTGCTTAGCTCGTTTATATAAAATTTCTCCAGTTGGTGTGATTTGTACAGATTTTGGTGAACGGATAAATAAAGTCGTGTGAAATTCTTGTTCTAAGTTTTTAATGTGTAAACTGACACTTGGCTGCGAAATATGAAGTATTTCGGAAGTTTTCGTAAAATTATTGACCTCCACCAGTGTGATGAACGTTCTTAAAGCATCAAATTGCATATTACCACTCCTATTATTAGAAATATTAATAATTATAATTATATATATGTATTTTACTGATGATTAACTTTCTAATAAAGTAAAATCATCAAGGATGAAAGAAGTGAACAACATGGATAATGGCCAGCAGAGGTTAAAAAGTTTCCTGACCCCAGCGTTTATGAAGGGAATCTTGTTGACACTCATTATTGCCTTAGTAGCAAAATATATTTCGACATTTCCTTTCTTCTCAATATTAGGGCAGCTTGTCATTGCGATTATATTAGGTATGGCTTGGAGAGCAGCCTTTAAGGTGCAGGATTCTTGGCAAACAGGTATAACATTTTCAAGTAAAAAATTATTACGCCTCGGCATTATTTTTCTAGGTATGCGCTTGAATTTAGCGGATATTTACAATGCTGGAGCGAGTGTCTTTCTTATTGCGTTTATTAATCTAGTATTTGCTTTAGTGGTTGTATATGGCTTAACGAAGGTATTTCATGTAGATAAGAAACTAGGCATATTAACAGCTTGTGGTACAGCTATTTGTGGGGCTGCTGCTGTTGTCGCTATTGCTCCTCAAATTAAAGCGAATGAAAAAGAAACGGCAGTGGGCGCAGCGATAGTCGCATTGCTAGGGACTGTATTCACATTAGTCTACACGGTGTTATACTCTGTATTTAACTTAACTCCTACTGAATATGGTATTTTTGCGGGAGGCACTCTACATGAAATTGCTCATGTTATTGCAGCAGCCTCAGCTGGTGGAAATGAAGCAATTGATATGGCAGTTATTGTGAAGCTAACACGTGTCGCATTGCTTGTACCAGTAGCCATAGTCATCGGTATTTTATATCGAAGAATTGATAAGGGGCAGGAAAAAGAAGGATTTTCACTGTCGATAATTCCATGGTTTATCCTTGGGTTTTTAGCGATGAGTGCTATTAATTCGTTAGGGATTGTACCAGCTAATGTAGCGCAAACATTTGTAAATATCGCTTATATTTTAATTGGGATGGCGATGGCTGGACTAGGTTTAAATGTAGACATAAAAACCTTTAAACAATTAGGCGTAAAAGCGTTTATTGCAGGATTTATCGGTTCGGTTTGCTTATCAATACTTGGCTATGTTTTAGTTATTTTCATGCAATAATTCAAAAGATCCTGCATTTTCAAAAATGCAGGATCTTTTTTAGATAGAATCAGAAGATATTTTAGTTGTTACTTCTTTCAGCCTACTGAAAGAAGTTAAAAATTAGCGTAATGCTTCAATCGAAGAAGCTAATTCAGCTATAACTATTTTGCTACCGATAAGTGGACTGTTTTCAGGTTTTCCTCCCTCAGCACTTTGTCCAGGACGGTGATGAGCTGCGGCGAATGCATCGCTATTACGCCAAGCTTGGAAATGCTCTTTAGACTCCCAGTACATATTGACGCTCATTTCGTCATAAGTGGGATCATCAGTTGAAACTAATACCTCCACTTTATGGAAGCCTTCAAACTGCTGTAGAGGTCCTGGTTTTGTAAAGTTCGGTGCCATTTTTGCAGCAAAGCCGGGTTTGACTTGAATACGATTTGTAACAATAATCATGCTTTCCCCCCTAATCATTTTTTTGTTAACTATACGAATGAATTATCAATGATTATCATTCGCAATCAATGATAATTCGCCTAGGAAGACATTGTCAATAGAAGAGCCATGTAAATTGCAAATAGCTCGATATTTGATGCACCACTATAAGTATGAACAGTCTCATTAGGCCCTGACATTTAACTGACATAATCCGATGATATAATGAAAATACGAATGTACTGGTAACGAGGTGAAAGGGCATGGCAAAAATATTAGTAGTAGAAGACGAATATGCAATTAGCCAAGTTTTGAAGGCATATTTGAAAAAAGTAGGCTATGATGTTATGCAATGTTTTAATGGCGGTCAGGCATTGGCTATATTTCAAGAGGTTCAGCCTGATTTAGTATTACTAGATATTATGTTACCAGAAAAAAACGGTTGGTTAGTTTTAAAGGAAATTAGAGAAGTTAGCTCTTGTCCAGTGATCATGCTAACGGCATTAGGCGATGTAAATTATCGATTAGAGGGTTTCGATCAAGGAGCAGACGATTATATTGCAAAGCCATTTATTGCTGATGAGGTAGTGGCAAGAGTCAAGGCGGTTTTAAGGCGCGCTAAAGGGAGCCGTGAATCTTCAGAAATAAAACGCTTTGGTGGGTTAGAGATTGATATGAAAGCCCATCGAGTGCTACTTAAGGGAGAAGAAATCATCTTAACGCCTAGAGATTTATCTGTACTTTTATTTTTGGCCGAGCATCCAAACCAAACATTTACACGTGACCAACTTATTGATCAAGTTTGGGGCTGGGAATATGAAGGTAGTGATAGAGCGGTGGATTTAGCGGTGAAGCGACTAAGAAAGGTACTTAAAGAATGGGATGAGGAAGAGGGAGAAATAAAGACACTACGTGGATTGGGGTATCAGCTAAGTGTTCAAAAAAAATAAGCGAATATCTTTACGCAACTATTGGACAAGTCGCTATTTATTAACTCTCTTTGTGGGTCTAGCTATTATCTCTTTTATTTCTGCGGCATGGATTCGGCATACGACGTTTCAAAATCGACTAGAGATGATGGAATTTATAGCAGACGAGACTGTATTTCGCCTAACAGATACTTCTAGCCAAAATAATGGACCTATGAGCGGTATTCAAGGGTTTATTGGTAACCGTGAGCGATCTACTATGCGAGAAATTGATCCTGTTTTATATGTTGTAGATACGGCAGGCAATATAGTAAGTAGCAATCGACCGATGCCTCCAGGAAGTGAAAAAAATGTTGCCAACATACTGGATGGTGAAGAAGGGACAAAGAAAATAACTGTAACGAGTGAGGGACAAGAGTTAGTTCAATATGTCGTAAAAAGAAAACTTGAAAGGGACAATAAGGAAGTTGGCTGGGTGCTTGTCTTAGAGAAAAAGGAGAATTTAACGAAGGTTAACCAAGCATACGGGCTACTGGCATTACTTATTGGAGCACTTGCTGTATTGGGGTGGGGTGCTATTTATTTTTTATCCAAACGTCTAGCACACCCAATAAAACAGGTTGCCGAAGCTGCAAAGCAAGTGCAAGAAGGAAACTATACATTTGATTTGCCTCAAAATAGTAAGGAAGAAGAAATTTATGAGCTCGTTACTTCTTTTAAAGAAATGGCGAATAAGCTAGAACAATTAGAAAAGACTCGAACAGAATTATTAGCGGGCGTCACCCACGAGCTAAAAACACCGGTTACGTCAATTAGTGGGTTATTGCAGGCGGTGAAAGATGGAGTCGTTACAGGTCAGGATGCTAGTGAATTTATTCAAATGGCATTAGTAGAAACGACGAAAATGAAAACGATGGTCGGTGATTTGCTAGCTTATAATCATTTTGCGGTAGATGCAATTCCAGTAAAGCTTGAAACAATGAATGTTAATCAGTTAGTGCGTGATGCTGTAGCTCAATGGGAAGTAATGCAGGATGACGAAAATGTAAAAATACAAATGGATTTCCTTGCAGACTCCGTTGATGTTCAGGCGGATGTTGTACGTATACAGCAAATAGTTACTAATTTATTGACGAATGCAAAGCAAGCAATGCAGGAAGGGATTGTCATCATTACGCTGGTGGAAAAAGAGGATGCTGTCTTCATTACTGTAAAGGACACAGGACATGGTATCCCTCAGGAAGATCAGGCATTTATCTTTGAACGTTTTTATAGAGGAGAAAATAAAAAATATGCGGTCCGAGGCTTAGGCTTAGGATTATCACTTAGTAAAATGATGGCGCAATCTATAGGCGGTGATTTACGACTAATTGACAGTAATTCATCAGGAACATGCTTTGAAATAACACTGAAAAAGGCTACTTCGCTCTAAAAGGCGTGGTAGCTTTTTTTTGTAAAGTTTTTTTGAAGGAAATGTAAAGCTGACATCTGACTGACACATTAGGCCTTTATAGTAAGCATTGTAAACGAGAAACCAAAAGAAAGGACGGGATCAAGGATGACCGGAAACAAAAGGTTTTTCCAAATGATAACCTTACCTGCAGCATTATTAATACTACTAGTCGGTTGTGGTGAGAGTAGCGATTATGTGGCGAAGGTTGATGGTGAAAAGATTTTACAAACAGAACTAGATGACGCATTGCGTGAACAATACGGTACAGAGGTGCTAGAGGCACTAATTACCAATAAAATAGTTGAACTAGAGGCGAAGAAAGTGGGTGTTTCTGTATCCGAGGACTCTATTCAGGAAGAGTATAAGGAGTTAGCCGAGTCGTATGGTGGGGAAGAATCATTACAAGAGGCACTAGAGGTGAACGGACTGACAGAGCAGAGTGTGAAGGATAATATTCGCATATATCAACTTACCAAAAATGTAATTGCTGAAAGCATTGACATATCAGATGAGGAAGTAGCTCAATATTTTGAAAACAATAAGGATAGCTATGGACAAAAGGAAGAGATTGTAGCTAGCCATATTTTATTGGAGGATGAGGCAACAGCAAAGGATGTGCTAGCAAAAATAAAAGCTGGTGAGGATTTTTCGGAGCTAGCAAAAACATATTCAATCGATTCATCAACGAATGAGGCTGGTGGGGAAATAGGCTATATTAGTCGAGGACAGATGGATGAGAAATTTGAAGAAGCCGCATTTGGCCTTGAAAAAGGTAGCGTCAGTGATATTGTTCAAACGTCAGAAGGTTATCACATCATTAAAGTAACCGAAAAAGTACCTGCAGAAGAGGCCGTATTCGAGGATGTAAAAGATGAAGTTTATGCGACTGTGCTGGAGGATCGCATAAATGAGGAATACGCATCTTGGTTAGCTGATAAACAAGAGCAATACAAAATAGAAAAAATGTAAGGAGTGAACTATATGCCTACTCTTACCTCGTTTAATCCTAACGGTCGAAAGGAGATTAAACAGGCTATCTCCTATCCGGACTATACATTGCTAAAAACTAAGCTACAGCATGTAATGCAGCGAGATAAGCATGCTGGGATGAATGGTAAGTATTTAATTCGCAGCACATACTTTGATAATTTTGAAAACAAAGTTCTAAATGAAAAAAAAGAGGGTTATATCAATCGAGATAAATATCGAGTACGAATTTACGGTAAATCCACTACGACTATAAATTTGGAGCGAAAAAGCAAACGAAATAATTTAACCTTTAAAACGAAGTGTGCCATATCCCAAAAGGAATATGAAAAAATGCGTGGTGGGGATAATGCTTGGATGGAGGAAGACGAACGAGCGTTAATTCAAGATTTATATAAGGACATGAAGTATCACCAATTGAAACCAATGACAGTTGTCGATTACGAGCGTGAGGCTTACATCTATCCCTTTGGAAATGTGCGTGTCACATTTGATAGTAAAGTACAGTCGAGCCTACGTAATACAGATATGTTTAATCCGAAGCTACCGATGGTTGATGTACTTGAGCCAAACTTAGTTATTTTAGAAGTGAAATACGATGAGTACTTGCCGGATATTATTAAGTACTTATTACAATCAGTAGATACACGTGCTGAGGCATATTCGAAATATCAGCTTAGTCGTATGTATGTATAAAGGAGAATTAAACAATGGATACTATAAAATTTAACGATATTTTTAAATCCAGCTTTTTAGAGAAAACAACATCATTTTCATTAATAGATTCACTTTTAGGGTTAGTTGTAGCATTCTTTGTAGGCCTGTTTATTTACGCTGTATACAAGAAAACCTTTAACGGAGTAATTTACTCGCATTCCTTCAATATTTCGCTACTCATTATGACAATGGCAACAGCACTAGTGATTATGGGAATAAGTTCAAATGTGCTGTTATCGTTAGGTATGGTTGGTGCACTATCAATCGTGCGTTTCCGTACACCTATTAAAGATCCTATGGATTTAGTATATATTTTCTGGGCAATAGTTTCTGGGATTCTTTGCGGTGCAGGATTTATTCCACTTGTTATAATCGGTGCCGTTCTAATTGGTCTCGTACTACTCGTGTTAGTGAACAAAATTACTGTGGAGAATCCATATCTTTTAATTGTGAAATTTGAAGAAGATTTTGCTTGTGAGGAAGTGGAGCATATTATTGCGGCACAGTCTAAAAAATTCGCTTTAAAATCAAAATCTATTATGTCGGATGTTGAAATCGAAACAACCTATGAAATTCGTGTTAAACAAAATGATACAAAATTGATGGACAATCTTACAAAAGTACCTGGAGTAAAATCAGCAGTAATGCTTAGTTATGATGGTAATTTCACTGCTTAGTAACCACTCTAGAGGAGTTTTCTAACTATGAAGAGAGGTGCTGATAATGATTAAAACACGGGTTGTCTATATTAGTATGGCAATTCTGCTACTCCTCTTTGTTGTTGTGTCTGCAGTGCTCCCAAAAACCGGCATTGAAACAAAAAATACCGAGTTTTCCTATGAGTCTATTGTGTTTAATAAAAATAAAGTAACAACAGTAGATATTGAAATAGCCGAGGAAGATTGGGCTGACATGCTAGAAAGTGCAACAGATAAGGAGTTGAAGCAAGCTAATATCACAGTAGATGGCAAGAGAATAGAGAATGTAGCTATTCGTACAAAAGGAAGTTCATCACTGAACTCGGTTGCAAATAGCGACTCGGATCGATATAGCTTAAAAATAGATTTCGATTATTACGATGATACACAAAGCTTATACGGCTTGAAAAAATTAAATTTAAATAATAATTTCAGTGATTCAACGTTAATGCGAGAATATATTTCTTATGAGCTGATGGAACAAATGGGATTACCTACACCCGCTCATTCATATATGTATGTCACAGTGAATGGTGAGGATAGAGGTTTATTTTTAGGGGTAGAAGCCGTGGATGAAACATTCCTGGCAAATAACTACGGCTCTAATGATGGATTTTTGTTTAAGCCAGATGGGACAGGCAGTGATTTAAAATATATTAGTGATGATATTGCTGATTATACGGGAATTGGCTTAAAAACGAACGAAGGTAATGTCGATCAATCAAAATTCATTGACATGATTAAAGCTATCAATAATGGCGGCAATATCGAAAAATATATTGATGTCGATGAAATGCTGCGTTATTTTGCTATGAACACGGCAATTGTAAATCTTGATAGTTATCAGAGCAATATGAAACACAATTACTATTTGTATGAGAAGGATGGTGTGTTTTCTATCATACCTTGGGATTATAATATGTCCTTTGGTGGCTTTGGTGGAGGTGGTAGAATGGGTGGCAATATTCAAATGCCAGCCGATGCCAATATGAAAGCACCAGAAGATGCACAGACGAATGAGCAATTAGATAAACCAGACATGGAGTTTCCGAATAATGGTGTTCAACAACAGCAAGGAGAACGTCCTAATGGTGGCCTCGATAAGGGTGGAATCAATATGGGGATGGGTATGTCCGGCGATCTTATGGCAGATAGCGCTATTAACTTTAGTGTGACTACCCCAGTATCTGGTACAACATTAGAGGATAGCCCGCTATTAAATGCCTTACTCTCAAATGAAGAGTATCGTGCTAAATATGAAGGCTATTTAGAAGAGATAGCGACTAATTACTTAACAGAAGAAAACATACAAAACATTACCAAAAAATTAGCATTGTTATTAACGACGTATGTGGAAGCAGACCCTACGAAATTCTCTACAACAGAACAGTTTATAGAAGCGGTAGAAGGGGAAAAAAGTCTTCCTGAATTTGCAAAACAGCGCTCCGAATCTATTTTAAAGCAACTGTCAGGGGAACTTGTTGTGGAAGCAACAACACAAGGGAATATGGCAATGCCTAATCCAGGCGAAATGGGTGACATGAACATTCCGATGCAAAGACCAGATGACTTTGATCCTTCACAAGCCCCTCCATTTAATCAAAACGGTGATAAGCAGGGAGACAGACCAAATGGTGGTGGTCCAATGCAACGACCTGACAAAAATGGAGGACCTATGTGGCCAAACCAAGGCGATGAGCAACTAAAGCAAGGAACAGTTATCGATAAAAATACAATTCTTACAGCGGCTGTTTGCTTTGTCTTGTTAATAGTTGCACTGCTCTTTGTTTTAAAATTTAATAGAAGAGGTCGTTAAAAAAATAACCATATCCAAAACTTTTGGGTATGGTTTTTGCTTTTTATCGTGCTAAAATAAAGCATTCTTTTTTGAGGAGTCTACTAATATGAATGAACAACAATTTGATAAGCTTTTGCATATTAATACGGTCGGTGAACAGTATGGGTTTCCTAAATTAGCTCACTACCATCGTTATGAGCCAACACCATATGCTGGATTAGAACAATTATTTTCTGAGTATGAGATGCCTGATAATCCAGTGTTTATCGATATTGGATGTGGAAAAGGGAGAGTCCCTATTTATGTACATGATAAATTTCATATTCCGACAATAGGGGTAGAAATGGATGCAGGTTTTTATGCAGAGGCTGAGAATAATAAAAGGAACTATCTTCAAAAAAAGAGTGCTCAATCTCCGGTTTCCTTTATGCATTCAATAGCGGAGGACTATGCTATTCAACCAAGCGACACGGTTTTCTTTTTTTTTAATCCATTTTCAATCCACATTTTTCGTACGGTTATTCATAATATATGGAAGTCTTATGAACAGCATATGCGTGAAATTCATGTTATTTTATATTACCCACCATATGATTATTTACAGTTTTTACATCATGGGACGCCTTTTGAATTAATCCATGAGGTTCATCTTGAAAATGAAACAAATATTAACGAACGACTTTGTGTGTTTGCATTGAAAAAAGCTTAGAGCTGTAGAAATAACCCAGCTCTAAGCTTTTTAATAAGATTCGACTATGACAAATTTTAAAAAATCTTACTCCGATTGCGCCCTCTAAGTACTGTATTTCCCTGGGAATAAATAGTTATTGGTAATTCCAAATTAATACTTCGCCAGCCCGCTTTATATTTTAGATCTTGCGATTTTCGAAAAAAGGACTTCTTTTAACGAGATTGTATCGTAAAAAAATAATTAAATATGATAGTTTTATATTAATGTTTGTTCTAAATTAATAGATAATTCTTAAATTACTAATTATACAGAAAAATCACTCTAGACTAAAAATAAAGAATGTTTTACAATGTAAAAGGTTTAATTGAATAATATATTGATTTAGTAATAGATAGTTATGAATTGTCATTTTGGTTATTTTTGTTATTGAGGAAATGCTGTGGATTGTTTATAATTATCAGAAATATCTAATATTTGAAAAAACTTAGGGGGAATAAATTATGAGAGAGAACAAAAAACTTAAAAAGTTTGGCTCACTTCTAGTTGCATCTTCACTACTTGCAGGCGTTCTTGCTGGCTGTGGTAATGGAGATAGTTCAAGTTCAGGAGGAGGATCATCATCAGGCGGTGGCGGTTCTTCTGACGGTGATACTATTAAAATCGGTGCAAACTTAGAGCTTTCGGGTAACGTAGCTTCCTATGGTTCTTCGATTGCTCTAGGTGCAGACCTTGCGGTAAAAGAAATTAATGATAATGGCGGAATCGACGGTAAAAAAATTGACCTTATTAAAGTAGATAATAAGTCTGACAACTCAGAGGCTACTGCAGCAGCTCTTAAACTAGCAACGCAAGATAGAGTAGTAGCAATGTTAGCCCCAGCAACTTCTGGTAATACAGTTGCTACCGTTCAAATTGCGAATAAAAATAAAATCCCAATCGTTACTGGTTCTGGTACTGCTCCAAACATTACAGTGAATGATAACGGTAGCATTAATGAGTATGCATTCCGTACTTGTTTTATCGATCCATTCCAAGGGATCGTAGCAGCAAACTTTGCTACTAATGAATTAAAAGCTAAAAATGTAGCTATTTTTGCGGATAACGCATCTGATTATGCAAAAGGTTTAGCAAAATCATTTAAAGAAACAATTACAAAAAATGGTGGGAAAGTTGTAAAGGAAGAAGCGTATGTAGCGAAGGATACTGATTTCCGTACACAATTAACTAATATTAAAGGAGAGAAGCCAGACTTTATTTTTATTCCAGGATACTATGAAGAGGTAGGTATAATTGTAAAACAAGCGCGTGAATTGGGTATTGATGTACCACTGATGGGGGCTGACGGTTGGGATTCACCAACATTAGTAGAGTTAGCTGGTGCGAAAGCGCTGAATAACACGTACATCACAAACCACTACTCTGCAGAAGACCCAGATCAAAAAATTCAAGATTTCGTAAAGGCGTTTAAAGCAGCGAACAAGGATAAAGCACCAGATGCATTCAATGCACTTGGCTATGACTCAATTTACTACATTGCTGATGCTATTAAGCGTGCAGGCTCTACGGATGGGGAAGCTATTAAAAAGGCTTTAGCTGACACAAAAGATCTTTCTTTAGTAACAGGTACTTTCTCAGTTGACAAAAATCATAACCCAATTAAAACAGCAACAGTTCTTGAATTTGAAGACGGTAAACAAGTGTTCAACTCTAAAGTTAATCCTTAATGTTTTTTAGGCAAGGGGAGGCGGGGAAACACGCCTTCCTTTTTATGTTTTATCTTCATTCAGTAAAGGCTCCCACCATTGAAGGTGGTGAGATGAATACGGATATGGTTCCTTTACAGTGTCCAAACACCTAATTACGCCAAGGCGAAATTGATAGAACAAAAAAAATTTTTAAGAGGACACAATTTACTCTATTTTCAATAATAACATGTAGAAGTAAGTCCTATTTTTGCACTTTTCAAAAAATAAAAAGGAGTGAACGCTCATGGAATGGATACAGCAGCTTGTGAATGGTATTTCACTAGGTAGTATCTACGCATTAATAGCGCTGGGGTATACGATGGTATACGGGATTATTAAGCTGATTAACTTTGCCCACGGCGATGTCTTTATGATCGGGGCATTTATTGGCTTTTATGCAATTGCTAAATGGGAGCTTGGCTTCTTTCCAGCACTGTTATTGGCGATGGCAGTCTGTGCAATCTTTGGTGTTTTAATTGAACGTATTGCTTATAAGCGCTTGCGAAATGCCACACGTATTGCGGCTTTAATTACTGCAATCGGTGTATCGCTATTAATTGAATATACAACTATTTTCTTCAGAGGTGCGCAACCTGCGGCATATCCTGATGTCATTAAAAATAAATCATTTGATATTTTCGGTGTTCAAATCAGTAGTATATCAATATTAATTTTATCTGTCTCAATTGTACTGATGGTTCTTTTACAATTCATCGTACATAAAACAAAAATCGGGAAAGCGATGCGTGCGGTTTCTCATGATGCCGATGCAGCACGTTTAATGGGCATTAATGTAGATAATACAATTTCAGCAACCTTCGCAATTGGTTCAGCTTTAGCGGGTGCAGCAGGTGTTATCTTTGGGGTATATTACACAAAAATCGATCCATTAATGGGTGTTATTCCAGGGCTTAAAGCATTCATCGCGGCAGTACTTGGCGGTATTGGTATTATTCCTGGTGCCATGGTTGGCGGTATGTTGCTCGGTGTTGTGGAATCATTAGTAAGTGCACTTGGTTTCTCTCTATGGCGTGATGCAGCAGCATTCGTTATTTTAATTTTAATTTTAATCTTCAGACCATCGGGTATCTTTGGTAAAAATGCCCGTGAGAAAGTGTAGGTGAGCGGTGATTATGAAAAAGTCTAAAGTTTTTTGGGGTTATGCCGTATTAGCGCTAGTCATCTATGCAGTTGTACAGGTGCTTATTTCAACGAACTTTCTCGATATTTACTATCAAAATATGTTGATCACAATGTGTATTAACATCATGCTTGCGGTCAGCTTGCACATTGTCATTGGTATTACTGGTCAATTCTCGATAGGGCATGCAGGCTTCCTAGCGGTAGGGGCATATATTTCTGCCATCATCACAACTAAATTAATGCTTCCGTTCCCATTAGCAATTTTCTTAGGGGCACTTGCAGCAGCAGTAGCCGGTTTAATTGTAGGTATCCCGACGTTACGTTTAAAGGGGGACTATTTAGCAATTGCAACGCTCGGTTTTGCGGAAATTATTCGTATTATCTTTTTAAATACGGATTATGTTGGTGGCGCAGCAGGGATGCAGGTTGAATATTTATCGAATTGGACTTATGCATTCATAGGTGTTGTTCTAACAATTTTAGTAATCTCGAACTTTACGAACTCTCGTCATGGACGCGCATGTATTTCGATTCGCGAGGACGAAATTGCGGCAGATGCAATGGGTATTAACACAACTTACTATAAAGTTGTAGCTTTCGCAATTGGTTCCTTCTTCGCCGGTCTTGCAGGGGCCATCTTTGCACATAATTTTTACATTATTCAACCGACAACTTTCGGTTTCTTAAAATCATTTGATATTTTAATCTATGTAGTTCTTGGTGGCTTAGGAAGTCTTTCAGGATCTGTCATAGCTGCGGTTTTCTTAACAGTCGTCTCAGCATATCTAGCAAACTTCCCAGAAACACGTATGATTATTTACAGTTTAGTATTAATAGTCGTAATGCTGTACCGTCCAACAGGTTTGATGGGAACAAAAGAAGTTACGGATTTATTTAAGTTTGGTAAAAAAGGAGGTACAAAATAATGACTGGAAACCTTCTTATCAATGTTGAAAACATGGGCATTCAATTCGGTGGTTTAAAGGCGGTACAGGGCGTTAATATGTACCTACATCAAGGAGAACTAGTAGGTCTTATAGGGCCTAACGGTGCTGGTAAAACAACGAGCTTTAACATGCTTACTGGGGTGTATAAGCCAACTGAGGGCACGATTACATTTGACAGTGTAAAGTTAAATGGGCTTGCACCATATCAAGTAACACAAAAAGGTATTAGCCGTACATTCCAAAATATTCGTTTATTTAAAGAGCTATCTGTTTTAGATAATGTTAAGGTAGCGAACCATTCACTTGCAAAGCATTCCATGTGGTCTTCCATTTTCCGCTTGCCGAATCATTTTAAAGGTGAGGCAGAAATGGAGCATCAATCTATTGAATTTCTAAAAATCTTTGGCTTAGATGTTTATAAGGATGAGCTTGCGAAAAATTTACCTTATGGGATGCAACGCCGATTAGAAATTGCTCGTGCTCTAGCTGCGAAACCTAAGCTACTTTTACTAGATGAGCCTGCAGCAGGGATGAACCCGCAGGAGACGCATGATTTAATGGAATTAATAGCGTTTATTCGTAAAGAATTTGGCTTAACAATTCTTTTAATTGAGCATGATATGAGCTTAGTTATGGGGATTTGTGAACGTATATACGTGCTCGATCACGGTCAATTAATCGCTGATGGGACACCAGAAGAAATTCGCAATAATCCAAAGGTAATTGAAGCTTACCTTGGCGAGGAGGTTATCAGCTAATGCTAAAAGTACAAAATATAGATGTATTTTACGGTAACATTCAAGCATTAAAGGGCCTCTCTTTAGAAGTAAATGAGGGTGAAATTGTAACGTTAATCGGTGCAAATGGTGCTGGTAAAAGTACATTATTAAAAACATTGTCAGGCTTATTAAAACCAAAGGGTGGCATCATTGAATATGAAGGCTTCTCTATCGCAGGGAAAGCTGCACAGACAATTGTAAAATCAGGCATTTCACATGTTCCAGAGGGGCGCCGTGTTTTTGCCAATATGTCCGTTGAAGAAAACTTAGAGCTTGGAGCATATCTCCGTAACGATAAAGCAGGCATCAAAAAAGATCTAGAGCATGTGTATGAATTATTCCCACGTCTTTTGGAGCGCCGTAAACAGCAATCAGGTACATTATCTGGTGGTGAGCAACAGATGCTAGCGATGGGGCGTGCATTAATGGCAAAACCGAAGTTGTTATTAATGGATGAGCCTTCAATGGGACTTGCGCCACTCATGGTAAAAAATATTTTTAATATTATTGAGCAAGTTAACAAAGAAGGTACAACCGTATTACTTGTTGAGCAAAATGCCAATATGGCTTTATCAGTAGCAAATCGTGCGTACGTACTTGAAACAGGACGTATAGTATTATCAGGTACAGCAAAAGAGCTTCAAGAGAGTGAACAAGTAAAGGCTGCTTATTTAGGCGGTTTATAGAGGGAGAAGACGTCTCAATTTTCGAGGCGTTTTTTTTATGAGCGAAGGGAGTAAAAAAGACGGATAGACCAGTTAAAGTGAAGGATAGAAAGGCTAAGGCGACGGAAAGAAGGGGCAAAACGACGGATAGAACAGTCAAGGTGACGGAAAGAAAGGGCAAAGCGACAGAAAGAAGTCAAAGCGACGGATAGAAAGGCTAGAGCGACGGATAGAGCGGTCAAGGTGACGGAAAGAAAGGGCAAAACGACGGATGGAATGATCAAAGTGACGGAAAGAAGTCAAAGCGACGGATGGAAAGACTAGAGCGACGGATAGAACAGTCAAGGTGACGGAAAGAAAGGGCAAAACGACGGAAGGAATGATCAAAGTGACGGAAAGAATTCAAAGCGACGAAAAGAAAGACTAGAGCGACGGAAAGAAAAGCCAAGGTGACGGAAAGAAGGGGCAAAACGACGGATGGAATGATCAAAGTGACGGAAAGAATTCAAAGCGACGGAAAGAAAAGCCAAAGCGACGGATGGAATGATCAAAGCGACAGAAAGAAGTCAAAGCGACGGATAGAGCGGTCAAGGTGACGGAAAGAAGGGGCAAAACGACGGATGGAATGATCAAAGTGACGGAAAGAAGTCAAAGCGACGGATGGAAAGACTAGAGCGACGGAAAGAGCAGCCAAGGTGACGGAAAGAACGGCCAAATCGAAGTAGAATGATCAAATCGACGAAATAGCAGTAGCATTCGTCGTTTATTATTTGGTAATGTGGACGAAAGGAGTGATGTTTTATGAAGTATTCAGCACAATATTTTATTGAGAAATTAAATTTAGCAGAGCATCCTGAGGGAGGGTATTACATATCCTCGTTTCGAGCAGCTGAGGATATGGCTGTAAGAGATGTACAGAGACCAATTTATACGAGTATTTATTTCTTACTTCGTTCACAGGATATATCGCATTTGCATCGTTTAAAATCGGACGAGCTTTGGTATTATCATGCTGGCAGTCCGCTAACAGTCCATATGATTTTCCCAGATGGTACATATGAGGCGAAGAAGCTTGGATTAAATGTTGAGGCAGGGGAGGTACCACAAATAGCAGTACCGAAAAATACTATATTTGGCTCATCCGTAGAGGATGCAGATGCATTTAGTTTAGTAGGCTGTATGGTTGCACCAGGCTTTGATTTTGAAGACTTCGAATTATTTACACAAGAAGAGCTTTTAGCCGACTATCCACAGCACGAGGAAGTTATCCGAAAAATGGCTTACACGAAAATTTAACTTATTTCAGCATGCTGAAATAAGTTAAAGCCTCGGGGTACTATTATGCCAAAGTATAATTGATTAGAATAAAAGTAGCCGTCTCAAAAGTAGTTGAGACGGCGCTTCCTATTTACCACAAAATAGTTTCAGGATATTTAGCTTTAATTTCGATTTCATGTAACGATTTTTTTGTAGTAATCGCCGCTTCCATGAGTTGTGATTTTAGCATTACATATTCATCGTCTTCTAACATTAATCGGAGAGCAAATGCTGCTAAATGAGCTTTACGTTCCTCCAAGCTTAATTGAATATACTCTAAGTTCAAAACATCGACGTACTGTGTTGCATAACGGAATGTTAATGGACTTTTAGTGTGCAGCATTCTTAAAAATACTAAGTATTCTTCTTCATTAAGCTCCTGCTCTAAACAATTAGCAACCGCTGCCTGGAATTTACGAATGGCGGCAACGTCAATACTCCAATCAGAAGAATCAATTAGCTCCTGATGTAGGCGAATGAAATCGTTTAAAGCGATAGCAGTAAAGATCAGCTCTGGCCAAAGAATCTCTGCTGCGAAATAAACATTTTTGTTTGGGAAAATTAGTTCATGCTGTGTCAAAACACTTTTATTGAGTCCGTTGCTAACAAACTCAAGCTGATGCTCCCCCTTGGCGGCTTGGCGTAGATTATAACAAACACTAAGAATGCGAAGGCGCGCTCCTTGATAATCATAATACTTGTTTTCATCACCAGTTATTTTGTAAATAGCATTAATAAGCTCATCTAAATCCCAAAAATCCCCGCTAACACGTGCTCCAGTTAACTGCACAGTACTTTGAATTGACAGCATAGTTCTATCCCCTTAAAGTGCTTTATTTTGGTGTGTATTTAAGTAGTCTGAATAGTTCTGTCCGTTCTTTATCTGTTAAATCACGCCACTGTCCAACTTTTAAATTGCCAAGTTTAATATTCATAATACGAATGCGTTGTAGGCGCTTAACGGAGTAGCCAAGTGCTGAACACATACGACGTATTTGACGATTTAAACCTTGCTCTAAAATGATTTTAAAGACTTTATCAGATATTTTTTCAACATAACAAGGTAGGGTTGTAGTATCTAAAATATCTACACCTGCTCCCATTTTTTTGATGAATTGCTCCGTAATAGGTTGATCGACTTGTACGATATA
This sequence comes from Lysinibacillus sp. NPDC096212, assembly GCF_044763105.1. Lineage (NCBI taxonomy): Bacteria > Bacillati > Bacillota > Bacilli > Caryophanales > Bacillaceae > Lysinibacillus > Lysinibacillus sp. NPDC096212. The sequence goes on from NZ_JBIWFQ010000007.1 coordinate 116,635, forward strand.
TTCTTTTTCGTGATGGTTTTCGGCACGTAAAATTTTATTGACGATGTCACCATCATTTGTCAGTAATAATAGCCCTTCTGACTCTTTATCTAGTCGTCCAATATGGAAAATGCGAAGAGGGTGATTGACAAAATCAACGACATTTCCTTTTATATGACGTTCCGTTGTACTTGTAATTCCTACTGGTTTGTTTAAGGCAATATATACGAGCTGTTCTTCTTTCTTTACCTCTTTTCCATCAACACAAACCAGATCACCAGCTTCTACTTGACTACCGACTGTAGCAAGTTCACCATTAATTGTTACTTTACCTTCTTCTACCCATTTATCCGCACCGCGACGAGATACGATGCCTGTTTCACTCAAATATTTATTAATGCGCATACTGTTCTCCTATACATTTATATTATTTTTAAGTATACATTATAGTTGGTCACACCGTGAATCCTAGAAGCTTTTCTACCAAATATAACTCACTCCAGGAAAACGATTTTCGTGGGCAACCCCGTCGCTCATACTTCGTTCCTTATGCTTTCATACCAGCCTATTTTCTTATTCAATAAAAAGATTTTAATATTAATCTAAAAAAATTTGAAAAAGTTGAAATTATTTTTCGTTTCTGACAATATATTGTGTAAGAGGGTATCTATGAAAATATTGTTATTTCGATAAAAAATGACGATATTTGTAGATTATTTTCTCATTATTTTGTGTAAAGGGGAGAAGTAAAATGGTTTATGCATTTCCAAACACTGAAGGATCGGTAGTTCAATTCAAAGAGAAATATGATAATTACATTGGTGGAGAATGGACACCCCCAGTGAAAGGACAATACTTTGACAATGTTACACCTGTTACTGGACAAGTTTTTACACAAGTAGCTCGTTCTACTGCTGAGGATATTGAACTTGCACTTGATGCAGCACATGCCGCAAAAGATGCATGGGGGAAAACATCCGCAACAGAGCGTGCAAACATTTTACTTAAAATTGCGGACCGCATAGAACAAAACTTAGAAAAGCTAGCCGTTGCCGAAACATGGGATAACGGAAAAGCGGTACGTGAAACATTAAATGCAGATATCCCTCTTGCAATTGATCATTTCCGTTATTTTGCGGGAGCTTTACGTGCACAAGAAGGCGCAGTAAGCCAAATCGATAATGATACTGTCGCTTATCATTTCCATGAGCCAATTGGGGTAGTAGGTCAAATTATCCCTTGGAACTTCCCGTTATTAATGGCTGTTTGGAAGCTAGCACCTGCACTTGCAGCTGGAAACTGTGTAGTGTTAAAACCTGCAGAGCAAACACCAACTTCGATTATGGTGCTCGTTGAATTAATAGAAGATTTATTGCCATCAGGTGTACTAAATGTTGTCAATGGCTTTGGCTTAGAGGCAGGGAAGCCGCTGGCATCGAATCCACGCATCGGTAAAATTGCCTTTACTGGTGAGACAACGACAGGTCGCTTAATTATGCAATATGCTTCACAAAATCTTATTCCCGTTACATTAGAATTGGGCGGCAAATCGCCAAACATCTTCTTTGAGGATATTATGGACGAAGATGATGCCTTTTTAGATAAAGCAGTTGAAGGCTTTGTATTATTCGCATTAAACCAAGGTGAAGTATGTACATGTCCTTCTCGTGCATTAATACAAGAATCTATTTACGATAAATTTATGGAGCGTGTTCTACAGCGTGTTGAAGCGATTAAAGTTGGGAATCCACTTGATCCGAATACGATGATGGGTGCGCAAGCTTCAAGTGAGCAAATGGAAAAAATCCTTTCTTACTTAGATATTGGTAAGCAAGAAGGTGCCGAATGTCTAATTGGAGGAGAGAAAAATAATGTAGGATCAGGCTTTGAAAATGGTTACTACATTAAGCCAACTGTCTTCAAAGGACACAATAAAATGCGTATTTTCCAAGAAGAAATTTTCGGACCAGTTGTTGCTGTAACAACATTCAAAACAAAAGAAGAAGCGTTAGAAATTGCGAATGACACATTATATGGTTTAGGTGCAGGTGTATGGACACGTGATATGAATACAGCTTATCGCTTCGGTCGAGGTATTCAAGCAGGACGTGTTTGGACAAACTGCTACCATGCTTACCCTGCACATGCAGCGTTCGGTGGCTATAAAATGTCGGGTGTTGGTCGTGAAAACCATAAGATGATGTTAGCTCACTACCAACAAACGAAAAACCTATTAGTTAGCTATAGTGAAAACAAACTTGGTTTCTTCTAATCAATAAGGAGGTGCATGAGCGTGGTTGAGCGTGTTATAGCAACAGAAGAAGCGCTAGCACTAATCGAATTATTGAAAGAAAAGCATGGTCCCGTTATATTTCATCAATCAGGTGGATGCTGCGACGGCTCTTCGCCAATGTGTTATCCAGAGGGCGACTTACTATTAGGTGATCAAGATGTTTGCCTAGGAGAGATTAGTGGTGCTCCCTTCTATATGCATAAAAATCAATATGACTATTGGAAGCATACACAAATAATCTTGGACGTTGTCGATGGTAGAGGCGGTATGTTTTCACTTGAAGGCGTTGAAGGTAAACGATTCTTAACAAGATCAAGAGCCTTTTCAACAGAGGAGTTAAAGGAATTAGGGTTAATTTAAAGCTTTAGTGACAGCGGCAAAAAGTATTGCCGCTGTTTTTTTATGTTAATTTTTCTGGGAGAATGTGTGTAAGGCTATATTTCTTGGAGAGTTGCGTAATCTCAAAAATAATCGTAATCGATCTACTTTCTATTGGTCATTTCAAACAGTGTCAGCCCCTCCATTCAATTTTAATTATTTCCATTAAACTACTCGTATTGAGTAACACATAAATTCCGTTAACGCTTTATAGGTTAATTGTTGCAAAATGGGGATTCGCTACTAAAAGGTGGGTATGACATTTGTAAAAACGTATACCATGTATAAATGTTGATCTTCGTTACGGCTGGGCGACTCCTTGGGGATCAGCAATAGAGGAACGAAGGCTAAAACCATCACGTCCTGTGATAACGCCCTCGTGACCAGCATCGGTGCTGTTGCCGCTGCCGCTACGCTTTCGCGCAAAAAACATCTGCTGGCCGGGACCCTGGAGCGAAGCGACAGCAACAAATGTTTTATCTGCGCGAAAACGAAGCGACAGCAACAAATGTTTTTTGTAGCGAAAGCAAAGCGGCAGCTACAAAGCTCGTTATGACGATGAGCCAAAATGGATGAATCCTTTTTTGTTTAATTACGTAAATATGGAAAAGGAGCGTGTTAAACATGGATTTTGTTATGATTGAAAATCAGTTTACAAATATGGTGGAGGATGTCTCAAAGGCTGTTGGACGGACAGTGGATCGTAAAATTGTGTTAGCCATAGCTAGCAAATATGTGGCATCTGGAAAACCTTTTGATTCTGTTAAATATAAAGAAGTATTACAAGAAATGAAAAAGCAAACTTCATGGACATCTCCGTTAAGAACAACGGTAGGTTATAGTATTGCTGCAAATTTATTGGAGCAAGAAGATACAGAACAAGCAGTAAAAAGTTTACTGAATAACGTTAATATAATGAAGGAAGCAAAATTTAGAAGTGGGAACTTTAGTTTTATTGGTGCACAGTTTTTAACTGAAGAGGACAGTGAGAAGCGTGCACATGCACAGGCAGCACGTGCATTATTTGATGCAATCCGTAAACATCATAAGTTTTTAACGTCATACGATGATATTCCTTATGCAGTATTGTTAAGCAGCCCCTCTGATGATGTTGAGCTACGTGCGGAAACAATGAATCGTTATTATAAAGAATTACGTACGTATAATTTTAATGCGGGTAATGAGCTTCAATGGCTATCGCAAGTACTGACTTTCTTATCAGCTCAATATGATAAGAAACTAGTGCCAAGTGTTGTGACAATCCGTGACACACTAAAGAATCAGGATGTAAAGGTCAAGACGATGCACTATCCTTTACTTGGCTTTTTAGCAATCCTTGAAGTGAATCAAGCACAGCTTCAACAGATTGTTGATTTATATCATGAGTTAAAGGGTATGAAACTTCTAAAATGGCATCGTGAATTTGTGTTATTTATGGCCATTCAAATTGCTATTTATGATATGGCGCAGGTGCAACAATCCTTATCAATGACGATCATGTCATCTATTGAATTATTGATTCAAGCACAGCAAGCAGCGATGTTCGCGGCAGTGGGTGCAGCAGCTGTAGCATCAAGTTCTTCGTGATAAAATAAAGAAGAACTTGATTTTTGGAGGTGCATTTGAAGGATGAAGGAAACAAAGCTTTGGATGAATGGCCAGTGGCAGAACGCAAAGGAAACATATGAGTTGAGATCGCCCTATAGTGGTGAGGTTATTGCAAAGGTAGCTAAGGCGTCGATTTCTGACGTTGAGCAAGCAATAGAAGGTGCACAGGAGGCATTCCAAACGTTTAAAAAGACAACAGCCTACGAACGTGCCGAAATATTATATAAAGTGGTCGACATCATGCGCCAGCGGAAAGAGGAGTTAGCGGAAATTTTGGCCTTAGAGGCAGGTAAGCCAATATCGGCAGGTTTAACTGAAATAGAACGTACAATAGCAACCTATCAATTTGCAGCGGAGGGTGCTAAGCAAGCAAAGGGTGAAACGGTACCGATGGATGCTGCACCCGGGGCAGGAGATCGTATCGGCTGGACAAAACGAGAACCTCTAGGTGTAATTTCAGCCATTACACCATTTAACTTTCCATTTAATTTAGTGGCACATAAATTAGGTCCTGCTTTTGCAGTTGGAAATACGGTTGTCTTAAAGCCAGCTACGCAAACACCATTAAGTTCTATCGTGATGGCGGAAATTTTCCAGCAAGCGGGTCTACCTAATGGTGCGCTTCAAATTATTACAGGTAGCGGAGGGGAGCTAAGTGATACACTTGTGACCCACCCACTTGTGAAAAAGGTGACATTCACGGGAAGTGGTAAGGTTGGATTGGGCATTAAAGAAAAAGTAGGCTTGCGTAAAGTTACTTTAGAGCTTGGTTCCAATGCTGCAGTAATTGTCGAGCCATCGACACCAATTGATAAAATTATTTCGCGTTGTGTCGGCGGTGCCTTTAATTTTGCTGGCCAAGTTTGTATCTCTTTACAACGTATTTATGTACACGCATCTATAATTGATGAATTTACAAAGGCGTTTGTAGCTGAGACAGAAAAATTAGTGGTAGGTGATCCGCTAGATACAAATACTGATGTTAGTGCAATGATTAATCCAAAAGAAGTTGAACGTATTCGTCAGTGGATTGAGGAAGCAAAGTCACAAGGTGCGGTAGTTGCAACAGGAGGGACATTCACAGAACGTGCTTTAACGCCAACTGTTATGACGAATGTGACGGCGGATATGAAAATTGTTTGTCAGGAAACATTCGCGCCAATCGTCTCAATTGTTTCATATGAAACATTAGATGACGCTATTCGACTAGTGAATGAGTCGGAACTTGGCCTAAATGCTGGAATTTACACGAATGTGTTACCTGATGCATTACGTGCAGCTGATGAAATACAGGCAGGTGCTGTTATTATTAATGATATTCCGACATTTAGGGTTGATAATATGCCATACGGTGGCGTAAAAATGAGTGGTTACGGACGCGAAGGTATTAAGTGGGCAATTGAGGAAATGACAGATATGAAATTTATAACGATGAAAAAATCTTTCTAATTTGCATCAACTCTTTTTCTACGATACGATGACGAAAGAACATTCATGAAGGGAAGTTGCAAGAACTATGACAAACAACGCAATACCGATGGGCCAGTCACGTACTGTTCAAACGCGTCTCGTATTACCGCCAGATACAAATAATCACAACTCCATTTTCGGTGGAAGAGTGTTAGCTTATATTGATGAAATTGCTGCTATTACGGCAATGAAGCATGCGAAAGGGCATGTAGTTACAGCCTCTATTGATTCGGTTGATTTTTTATCGGCAGCACATGTAGGGGATATTTTAGAAATTGAAAGTATTGTTTCGTCAACTGGACGTTCTTCAATGGAAGTTTACGTTCGAGTTATTTCACGAAACATTGAAACTCGTGAGGAAAAATTAACGACGGAATCTTTTGTAACGATGGTTGCAGTTGATGATGACGGTAAACCTAAGCCAGTTCCTGCAATTTATCCTGAAACAGATGCAGAAAAACGTCTGTTTGAAACCGGCCCTGCAAGACGAGAACATCGTAAACAAAAACGGGAATTACCGCATTAACAGTGAAAAGGGAAATTGACGAATACTGTCAATTTCCCTTTTTCGTGCTTACATTTTTAACTCATTTACCACATTAATAAGTGAATCGGAAGAAGAAGAGACTAGTGTAGCTCCTTGTGACAGTTCAGTAATCAGGTTAGAGATTGCTGAAATATCTCTTGATGTATTTACATACTGCTGTTGAATTCCAGAAACAGCATCGGCGATATCATTAAATGATTTAGATAAACTGTTTTGAGTATCTACGCTATGTTGAATCTTTTGATCAACGTTAATAACTGAATTCGACATTGTTGTAATATTACTTTCTGTTTCTTTAATGAGATGAGAAACATTTTGTACAGCATTTTTTGTTTCTTCTGCAAGCTTCCGGACTTCCTCTGCTACAACAGCAAAACCTTTACCATGCTCACCTGCACGAGCTGCCTCGATAGAAGCGTTCAATGCTAATAAGTTAGTTTGATCGGCAATCCCTGTAACTAGCCCTACAATCTCTGATATTTTTTGAGAAGATGTGCGTAACTGGTTCATCGTAACTTCGAGACTGTTTACACTTTGCAAAATAACCTGTATTAAATCATTTTGATCTTGTAGCTGCTGCTGTCCGCGTCTGGATTTTTCCTGTGTATCAGCAACGAAGGTTAAGCCTTGCTTAGTAGCTACTGCGATATCGTCCGTTTGAGAAGAAATGACTAATAAAGAAGCTGCTGTTTCTTCACTAATCCCATTGAGTTCCTCTGCCGTTTTTTGAATGGTCGTAACAAGTGCATGTTTTGTGTCATCAGCTGCTGCTCGAATGCGTTCCTCTTCTTTTTCATAGGCTTCGATTACAAGCTGCTGCTCGAAGTTAATGATTTTGCAGAAGGCATTGATAGCACGTATGGCATCATGTTTCGATAAATCTAACTCATTTGTAAAGCGTGTAAATGTCGTTGTTAATGACTGGAATGAGGCGATATACCACTTCGATTGTAGACCAATTCGAACATGGACTTCGGCGATTGCCTTCCGTTCATCAATATAAGAGTCATTAATATGACTTTCAAAAATGTCACTCAAGTGCTTATGTAAAGTAACTTTTAAACGATCGATTTGTGACGTTCTGTTTATAATATCTAACAAATCTTGGCTCAAACTAATGGCTGCATAAAATTGATCCACCATTTCAGGAACTAAATCCTTAGCTAAAGGCTGTAGTTGTTTAATGATGGCTAAATCCTCAATTGTTAAATCTAAAAGCTGCAACTGTTTTAGAAGTCTTGGATGATTTGATACATCCAATTGTACATTGTGCTTATAATTTTCAGGTGCTAATGTAATTGAGTAGCTAGAATCGTTCTTTTTTGTAAACCAACTCATTGTCGTTTGCTCCATTCTTTATAAATGCATAGTAAGTATATAAAAAATCGAATTGCTTAGTCTGTTAATTTTTCGAAATATATGGTATTTAGTCTATTCTACTATTTTTTGTAGTAAATTTGGTTAAAATTTTACTTTATTTCTTTATTTTTTTATAGGTATTATAGATGACTGTCGATTAAAAGACATGAAATAGACTATTAAAAAGGTAATAGGTAAATTGAATTTGAAATAGGAAACCTGTAAAATACGAACTGTTTAGGTTGAACGTAACAATAGTTTTGGGGAGGTATTACATGGAAAAGAAACGTTTCAAATTTGTTATTCCGGTTATGGTAATTGTAGCAATTGGATCGGTTTACATGTTACGAAACTACTATGCTGAAGTACCAGACTTAGATCAACTATTAATTACTGTCTGTGCAACATTAGTATCTGGGGTACTCGCTTACTTTTTATTTCCACAGCAAGGCGAAGATAAAATTGATGATCGTGGCCCTTACTGACAGTAAAAAGGCACCTTAGAAAAATCTCTAAGGTGCCTTTAGCTTGTCGACAAAAGAATAGCTGGCTGATTGCTTGGCTTCGATCTGTGATGTTGGTCCCAAAGGAGTTATTAGCAATAAACTATCATTTTAAGATTTAAATAAACCGAACCATCCTTTAAGTTTAAAGACTCCCAACATAAATAAAACGATAAGAATCATAATTCCGAGTACAATAAAGTAGCTAAATTTCCCGTGTAGCTCTGGCATATAGTCAAAATTCATTCCATAAACACCAGCAATAAATGTCAGAGGAATAAAGATTGTTGAAACAATTGTTAAGGTCATCATGATGCCATTCATGCGACTAGAGCTCATCGCCATATAACTATCACGCATATCCGCCGTGAGCTCACGGTTGGATTCGATCATTTCGGTGAGTTTAAGTAGATGATCGTAAATATCTCCGAAATAAGCTCGCTCTGATTTCTTTAGTGAAAATCGGTAAGAGTTAAGGATACGATATAATAGATCGCGCATTGGTAAAATGGTGCGTCGTAGATCAAGCAAATCACTACGGAATTCAAACACAACTTTCATAGCATTGGGGTTACTTTGATAAGTAAGCTCATCTTCTAGTGCATTTAAATGATCCTCAATCTTATAGACAAGCGGGAAATAGCTATCAACGATTTTATCGATTACCTGGTATGTTAAATATACTGTGCCGCGTTCCCAATTCTTTGGCTGTTTTTCTAACATCATTTGTACTCGATCTATTTCCGGAGCTCCGTTTTTATGAAATGTGACAATAAATTTATTAGAAACAAAAATGTTTACTTCCTCAGCTGTTAATTCTTCGTTAACTCTTTGGATAACAAAGAAATGGAAATCATCATAAAAATCGAGCTTTGGCCGCTGTAAACGCATTAAACAATCTTCTATAGCGAGTGGATGAAAGTGGAAAAATGTATCTAACAGTAGTTCTTCCTCATCGGTCGGACAATTAAAGTCGACCCAGTACCATTCAAATTCGTTTTTGTATATATCTTCAAGCGGAAAATCCTTTATAAGCTTTTGATCTTTTGTAATTCCAATTGTGCGTATCACAGCATTCACCTCAATCCTGTTCATTCTATCCTAACAGGTGTATATATCTTCAAAAGAAACTTTCTTTATAACATATCCAACCACCAAATAAAGTCGTAGCAAAGAACCTAGATGGTTTTGTAAAGCCTGCCTGCTGTAATAGTGATAAAATGTCCTCTTCACGCATAAATGAAAGAGAACGTATGGATTTCTCCATTTCCGCTACGTCTGATGGTGATAGCTTTGTATGTTGTAGCCAATAAGCACGCCATAGATCAAATTGTAGCTCAGTTTCTATGGAACCAGGTTGCCCGTATTTTGAGACGAGGACAAATGGAGCACCGGGCTTTAAATTATTCGCTATTTCTTTTAATGTTGCAAGCTTCTCTTGATCATCTTGTATGAAATGAAGCACTAATAAACAGCTTGCTGCATCAAACTTCTCTGTAGGTAGCTGAGTGTCCAGTATAGTTCCTTGATATAAAGAAATATTATTAGGTAGAGATTTTAAACGTTCACTAGCTATTTGCAGCATCGATTCTGACGGATCTAAGCCAACAAATGACCAATGAGGTCTTTTCTCAGCGAGCTGTAAAATTTCATTGCCGCTTCCGGAGCCAACTACTAAAAATTCAGCTTTTTCATGTAACGCAGATTGGTAAAAGGTTTGTGTCAAACGTAGCATTGCATCATAGCTTGGGAGCGTGCGACGAATACCTTTTTCGTATTCGTTTGCAAGTTTGTTATTAAATTCCATCGGGTATCACATGCCTTTCAAAAAAATTTTTAAAATCCAATTTATATTTGAAACTATTTAAGGAGTAGGTCCGTAAATAGTAGTACATAAAATAAAAAATCAAATGGAAGGGTTGATATAAATGGAAACTAAATGGTCTAAGGTAATCATACACGCAAGTGCGTTTTTTGCGCCATGGTTAGTACCAATTATATTTTTCTTAATTGGCTCGGATGAAGAGGTAAAGAGTCTCTCTGTGCAAGCTTTATTGTTCCAAGTTGTGATGATAGTGTTACTTACAATTTCGGGTATTTTCAGCGTCCTACTCATTGGGATACCGTTCTTGATTGTATTTGGTATTATGTATTTTATTGCGCCAATTATTGGTATTGTGAAGGCTTTATCTGATGAGCCTTGGCGTTATCCAATTGTTGGTCGATGGGTATAATTTTTATAGACGCAAGTATATGCTAGTTGCATATGCTTGCGTTTTTTCTATTGCTGAAACGGGTATCTTATAACTAAGGACAGGGCACTTTAATTTTTCTATGTGCGAATTAATTGCAATTATTTTCAAGCGTTTTGTATAATATACTCAAAGAAAGTCAAAGATAGTCAAAGTCAGTGGAGTAAGCGAGGTGTATTCCTAAAATGCGTAATATATCAGACATCATAGAAGGCTACTTAAAGCAAGTACTTGAATTAGGTGGAGAAGGGCATATTGAAATAAAACGTAGTGAAATCGCAGATAAATTTCAATGCGTGCCCTCACAAATAAATTATGTAATCAATACAAGATTTACTGCCGAACGAGGTTACCTTGTTGAAAGCAAACGTGGTGGTGGTGGATACATTCGAATTTTACGTGTCCGCGCGAATTCACAAATTGATTTAATCGATGATGTCCTCAGGCAAATAGAAGGTGGGGCATCGCAAATAATGGCAGAAGATTTAGTGTATCGACTAATTGATGAGCAGGTAATTTCAAAGCGAGAAGCGAAAATAATGTTAGCAGCAGTTGATCGCTCAACTATCGATTTGCAACTCCCGTTACGGGATAACATTCGAGCAAAAATTTTACGAGCGATGCTAACAACGATTAAATATGAACAGCAAAAATAAAAGAGGTGATGGAAATGATATGCGAACATTGCAAGCAGCGTAATGCGACAGTTACCGTAACACAAGTTCAAAGTGGCCAAAAAGTGGAGCATCATTATTGTGACGTCTGCGCCTCGCAGTTCCATCCATTTCATGCTGAATTTAAGCAAGAGCCAGTATCTATTCAACAGCTATTATCTAATTGGTTTGGCTCCCCTACATGGCAGCAACAACAAGTGGGTGAAAAACAGCAGGCACCACCACAACCGCAAACTTGCCCACAATGTGGATTTACCTATAAACAATTTTTAAAAGAAGGTAAATTTGGATGCCCTAGCTGCTATGACACCTTTAGCGAGCATTTGCCGAAGCTCTTTAACCGTATTCAGGCTGGCCCTCAACATATAGGGAAAATGCCCGGTGCTCGAAACAATGTTCATGTCATCAAAAAGCAAATTGAAGATATTCGTAAACGTATGAAAATTGCTGTAGATGAAGAACAATTTGAAGATGCAGCAAAGCTTCGTGATGAAGCGAAGGAACTTGAGAAACAGCTACAATTTGAAGGTGGTGATGTGTCGTGATGATTGAGTCGTTTTTAGAGCGTGCTACACCAATATGGATGAGTGTAGAGGACGATTATTCAGATATTGTCATAAGTACACGCATCCGCCTTGCGCGAAATTTAGATGGTTATCGTTTTCCATTAGCCTTTACAGAGGATGAAGCATTACAGGTGGAACAGGCAGTTACACATGCAATTAAGGATAGTACAGAACTTCGAGAAAATTATTCATATTTTGCTATTAAAGACTTAACGTCTTTACAGCGTCAAATACTTGTGGAAAAGCACTTGATTAGTCCTCAGCTTGTAAAAAAAGAGCGAGTTGGCTCCATGCTCTTATCTGATGACGAATCAACTAGCATTATGGTGAACGAAGAAGACCATTTACGCATTCAATGTATGACAGCGAGTTTTCAACTTCAAAAGGCATACGAGCAAGCTAATAAAATTGATCGTACCCTAGAGAAAGCATTGCCTTACGCATTTCGAGATACATTTGGTTATTTAACAAGTTGTCCAACAAATATTGGTACTGGTTTACGAGCATCTGTCATGATGCACCTGCCGGCCCTTACACTTACGGGTCAGATGAATCAAATCATTAATGCAATGACACGATTAGGAATGACCGTAAGAGGAATATATGGGGAGGGTAGCGAAAATATAGGGAATGTTTACCAAGTGTCAAATCAGATTACACTAGGAAAAACAGAGGATGATATTTTAGCCGATATCCAAAGTGTCGCTGAAAAAATAATTCAAAAAGAACGGCATGCAAGAGGTAAGTTAATGGAAAAAGCAGAGCTTGCCTTAGAAGACCGTGTATACCGTGCTTTAGGGACATTAACTCATGCTCGAATTTTAACGAGTGAGGAGGCTGCTACCTGTTTATCTAATGTTCGTTTAGGGGTAGATTTACAGTTAATTGAAGGTATTAAAGCGACTAAATTAAACGAATGTGTAGTTAGTATGCAACCTGGATTTTTACAGAATTACGCAGGTGACGTTTTGCCACCTACTGAGCGAGATCGCGTACGAGCGGAAATGCTTCGTGAGGCACTATCTCGAGAAAATATGAGTAAGCCTATTATTCGGGGAAAAGGAGAGGATTCATTTGATGTTTAATCGTTTTACACAACGCGCGCAAAAAGTATTACAGCTTGCACAAGAAGAGGCAATTCATTGGAAACACGAATCAATTGGAACAGAGCATATTCTATTAGGCCTTATCCGTGAAGGTGGCGGTATTGCTGCAAAAGCATTAGAAGCCATTGATATTAGTCCTCAAATGATTGAAGCAGGTATTGAAGAGCTTGTAGGGAAAGGTAAAGAGGATGTTGGTCCGATTGTCCACTACACACCTCGAGCTAAAAAGGTAATAGAACTATCTGTTGATGAATCACGTAAATTAGGTCATTCCTATATCGGCACAGAGCATTTACTATTAGCGCTTATTCGTGAAGGTGAAGGTATAGCGGCCCGTGTATTAAATAATGCTGGTGTCGGATTGAATAAGGCTCGTCAGCAAGTGCTATTGTTATTAGGCAATAACGATAATGCTCAATCTGGTCAACAAGCTGCACAGGCTGCCAATACGCCAACATTAGATAGCCTTGCGCGTGATTTAACGCAAATTGCTCGTGAAGGCACTTTAGATCCAGTCATTGGTCGAAGCAAAGAAATTACACGTGTTATTGAGGTTCTGTCACGTCGTACAAAAAATAACCCTGTATTAATTGGGGAGCCAGGTGTTGGTAAAACAGCTATTGCTGAAGGCTTAGCACAGCAAATCATTAATAATGAAGTGCCAGAAATTCTCCGTGATAAACGTGTTATGACACTTGATATGGGGACAGTTGTTGCTGGAACAAAATATCGTGGTGAATTCGAGGATCGCTTGAAAAAAGTAATGGATGAAATTCGCCAAGCAGGAAATGTTATTTTATTCATCGATGAATTGCATACATTAATCGGTGCAGGTGGTGCGGAAGGTGCCATTGATGCGTCGAATATTTTAAAACCATCTTTAGCCCGTGGCGAGCTTCAATGTATTGGTGCAACAACTTTAGATGAGTATCGCAAATATATTGAGAAGGATGCGGCATTAGAGCGTCGTTTCCAACCAATTCAAGTTGATGAGCCAACTGTAGAAGAAGCGATTCAAATTATTCAAGGTTTACGTGATCGTTATGAAGCACATCACCGTGTGAAAATCACAGATGAAGCAATTGAAGCGGCAGCAAAAATGAGTGATCGATATATTTCTGATCGTTTCTTACCAGATAAGGCGATTGACTTAATCGATGAAGCGGGTTCTAAAGTACGCTTACGTTCATTCGCAGTGCCACCAAACTTAAAGGCACTTGAAGATAAGCTTGAAAATGTGCGCTCTGAAAAGAATGCTGCTGTCTCAGGTCAAGAATTTGAAAAAGCAGCGTCATTAAGAGATACAGAGCAAAAGCTAAAAGATGAAATTGAAACTACGAGAAAAAATTGGAAGGAAGAACAGGGTAAAGCTGAGTCAAAAGTTACAGTAGATGATGTAGCAGCGGTAGTATCTATGTGGACTGGAATTCCAGTTTCAAAAATTGCTTCAGAAGAATCTTCTAAGTTATTACAACTTGAAGAAGAGTTACACAAACGAGTTGTAGGTCAAGGAGAAGCGGTAGAGGCAATTTCTCGCGCAATACGTCGTGCAAGAGCTGGTTTGAAAGATCCGAAACGACCAATTGGCTCATTTATTTTCTTAGGCCCTACAGGGGTTGGTAAAACAGAGCTTGCTAGAGCACTAGCTGAGGTTATGTTTGGTGATGAGGACGCAATGATTCGCGTTGATATGTCTGAGTACATGGAAAAACATTCGACTTCACGTTTAGTTGGTTCACCTCCAGGCTATGTAGGCTTTGATGATGGCGGTCAACTAACAGAAAAGGTTCGTCGTAAACCGTATTCAGTAGTATTACTAGATGAAATTGAGAAGGCTCATCCAGATGTTTTCAATATCTTACTTCAAGTACTTGAAGATGGCCGTTTAACAGATTCTAAAGGTCGAGTAGTAGATTTCCGCAATACAGTTGTTATTATGACATCAAACGTTGGTGCAGATGCTTTAAAATATCGTAAAAACCTTGGTTTCAATGTAGGTAGTACTGATACGAAGTATAAAGATATGAAGGGTACAATGCTTGAGGAATTGAAAAAAGCATTCCGTCCAGAGTTCTTAAACCGTATCGATGAAATGATTGTCTTCCACTCACTAGAAAAAGAACATTTAAAAGAAATCGTAGCAATGATGGCGAATGCTTTAACAAAACGTCTAAAAGAGCAAGACATTTCGTTAGAGTTAACGGATTCGGCACTCGAGAAAATTGCTGAGGAAGGCTACGATCCTCAATACGGTGCTCGTCCACTACGTCGTTCATTGCAAAAACAAGTAGAAGACCGATTATCGGAAGAACTGCTGAAAGGCAATGTAGAGAAGGGCAACCAAGTTATCATTGATTACGTAAATGATGAGTTTGTTGTGAAGAAAAAAGAGGAAGTTTCTACTTCTAAATAATCTTCATCTGTGGGGGGCTTCTCCATCTCCCCTCTGCCCGTTAAATGTTTATTTAAAAAGGACAGCGAGGCTTTAAGTGCCAAGCTGTCTTTTTTTATGTACAATAATAAATATAAGAACAAATATTCGAGGTGGATGCAATTTGGCAAAGAAAAAAACAAAATTTGTATGCTCAAGCTGTGGCTATGAATCTGCAAAATGGATGGGAAGATGTCCAGGGTGTGGGGAATGGAATAAGATGGTTGAAGAGGTGGAGGTCGTCGCGAAAGGGCCACGTGGGGCATTCCAACATTCTGCTACGGTTACCCAAAAGGCTCTCCCTATTATGCAGATTGAAGCTGCTGAGGAATCACGAGTTGCAACAGAAATGGGTGAGCTTAACCGAGTGTTAGGTGGAGGCATCGTGCCGGGTTCTCTTGTGTTAATTGGGGGAGATCCTGGGATTGGGAAGTCGACGTTGTTATTACAAGTATCTGCATTGCTATCGAATAAAGGGCATCGTGTGCTCTATATTTCTGGTGAGGAATCCATCCGTCAAACAAAGCTACGTGCAGAACGTTTAGGAGTGGTATCACAAGAGCTGTATATCTATTCTGAGACGAATTTAGAGTTTTTAAATCAGACCATTGACGATGTGCAGCCAAAGTTTGTTATTGTCGATTCTATTCAAACTGTTTTTCATCCGGAAGTAACGAGTGCACCTGGTAGTGTATCACAAGTGCGTGAATGTACAGCAGAACTTATGCGGATTGCAAAAACGAAAGGAATTGCAATTTTCTTAGTTGGACATGTAACAAAAGAGGGACAAATTGCAGGACCACGTATTTTGGAGCATATGGTTGATACAGTATTGTATTTTGAAGGAGAACGCCATCATAATCACCGTATTTTACGCAGTCAAAAAAACCGTTTTGGCTCTACGAATGAAATTGCTATCTTTGAAATGCTCCAGGGGGGCTTAAAGGAAGTGTTAAACCCGTCTGAGTTGTTCTTACAGGAGCGTTCACAGGGAGCGGCAGGGTCAACAATCGTAGCCTCAATGGAAGGTACACGGCCAATTCTAGTTGAAATTCAGTCACTTGTAACACCAACAAGCTTTAATTATCCGAAACGAATGGCAACAGGTGTCGATCAAAACCGTGTACAACTGCTTATGGCCGTTCTTGAAAAGAGAATGGGCCTCATGCTACAGGCTCAGGATGCATATATTAAAGTTGCTGGCGGCGTGAAGCTTGATGAACCTGCAATTGATTTAGCTGTGTTAACAAGCATCGTTTCAAGTTTTAAGGATCAAGCTGTCAGAGCAACGGACTGCTTGATTGGGGAAGTAGGTTTGACAGGCGAGGTGCGTCGTGTATCTCGTATTGAACAACGTGTGATTGAGGCAGCAAAGCTCGGATTTAAACGGGTCTTCATACCGGCTTCGAATATCGGTGGATGGGATTTCCCGCAAGGTATTGAGGTAGTTGGTGTGGAAACGATAAAGGATGCATTGACTGCTTGCTTTAGAGAGCTATAAAGAAGCTTGTGCATGTTGGACAATGTTCTGACATGCACTTTTAATTTATTTCAGCGGGTGTACAAACACCCGCTGAAATAAATTAAAGCCTAAGGCGGATGTCACGGAAATCGGCAAGGAGTTCTTTGTGAATGCACAAAGCCGATTCCGGACGCAATTATGCCGAGGCATAATTGATTTGCAAACTTTTGTAATTCAGAGATAGAAGGTAGGAAACTCTAAGAGGGGAAACGGCGTCTAAGATAACGTCTGTGAAAAGGCTCCTTTAATGCCCAGCAGATGCTTAAGCATTTCTAATTTGAGTGTGAAGGATTTCGGTAATTGGTTTCCTCTTTCATTAGAATCGAAATGATTGTTCAAAAGAAGAGATATAATGATGCTTTGGTGGGTTCATAAAAGATTTTCTACAGTAAACTATGTATAATTATATATTAAAAATGGGAGGTGACAGTTTATGAAAAAATTTGTTCAAATTGCTTTTTTACTGATTGGAGGAGCATTAGGCCTTGTTTTCTTACCGCCATTATACGAATTGCTTCATTTATCATCTAATCCTTGGCTTGATAATCCCTACGTATCAGTAGCTTTAGGAGCGCTTTTACTGTTTACACTATCGTTTGCCTTTTCGGATTATTTCGTAAGGCTTATTAGTTGGATGGAAGAGGTGCTATTTAAAGTACCTGTTGGAGATTTATTATTTGGTACACTGGGACTTATTATCGGGCTAATCGTTGCTTATTTTTTAGGCTTTGCAATTGATAGTATGGATTTACCGAAATTTACAAAGGTTTTACCAGTTATACTGTCATTTGTGCTTGGCTATTTAGGGTTCCGTGTAGGCTTTAAAAAGCGAGATGAATTAATCCAGCTATTTACGTTACGTGGTAATAATACGAAGAAAAAATTAGCGGAAGGTGTAGAGCCTCAAGAAGTACGAGGCAGCTATAAACTGTTAGATACTAGTGTTATTATTGATGGTCGTATTGCAGATATTTCTGAAACAGGCTTTATAGAAGGTACTCTAGTTGTACCTCAATTTGTCCTTACTGAGCTTCAGCATATTGCTGATTCTTCGGATACATTAAAGCGTACAAGAGGTCGTCGCGGCTTAGATATTTTGAAGAAATTACAAGATGAACGTATGACGAAGGTACAGATTTCGGAAGAGGACTTTGAGGATGTGCAAGAGGTTGACTTAAAACTAGTACGCCTTGCAAAGAAAATGGGGCACGATACACAAATTGTGACGAACGACTTTAACCTGAACAAAGTTTGTGAGCTCCACCACGTTAAAGTGCTGAACATCAATGATTTAGCAAATGCAGTAAAGCCTGTCGTAATTCCAGGTGAGGATATGCAAGTGATGGTCATTAAAGATGGCAAAGAGCATAATCAAGGGGTTGCCTATTTAGATGACGGCACAATGATCGTTGTTGAAGGTGGACGTAGCTATATAGGACAGGCAATTACAGTAACCGTAACAAGTGTTCTTCAAACATCAGCAGGTCGTATGATTTTTGCTAAACCAAAGGATGACTAGGAAGTGGGAAATGTGCAATATGAAGTAGTGTTGCCTGCTGCGGGAAGCGGAAAGCGAATGGGTGCAGGGCAAAATAAGTTGTTTTTAAATCTTTTAGAAAAACCGATCCTCATACACACGCTGGAGGTATTTGAACAGGATAGCCAGTGTACAGGTATTTGGCTTGCAGTGAAGCCTGAAGAGCGTGTATTTATTCAAGAAATGCTAGAGAGGTATGGAATTACTAAAGTTAAAGGTTTACCTGATGGTGGTGCAGAGCGACAGCATTCCGTCCATTCGTGCATGAAAGAAATGAAGCAGGTTGATATTGTGCTTGTGCATGATGCTGCGCGTCCATTTATTACGCATGATATTATTGCGAATCTTGTACAAAGTGCGCATGGATTTGGCGCTGCGATTGCGGGAGTTCGTGCGAAGGATACAATGAAAAAAGTACGCAATGGTATTATTGAAGAGACAATTGATCGAGAAAGCTTATGGATGATTCAAACGCCACAAGCATTTCAATTTGATTTGATTGTCGAGGCGGAGGATGTCGCTGAGAAGGTAGGCTTCCTTGGAACCGATGAAGCAATGCTTGTTGAACGTCTCGGACATGAGGTGCATATTGTAGAAAGCAGCTACGAGAACGTAAAGATGACAACGCAAGAGGATCTAGTTTTCGGTGAAGCGATATTGCGTAAACGTGCTTTGTATGAGAATAGTTGAAGTGAGATATATTAGGTAAATTAAAATGGTAGCGGCTAGAGCAGCTATACAAAATCCCGTAAAGAAGTAGCACTATAACTTCTTATGGGATTTTATTTTAACTTCTTTCAGCTATGTTCTTAAATGCTTCAATTCCTCAAAATGTAAAGCTGTTAAGAAACTCTTTTTGCAGAGAAAATCCACTATTTCATAATACTCTTTAATTCCTCTATAAAAGCAGGGCGCTTTGGGTAAGTTTGCAGTAAATCAGTAATCAACCGTTCAGCTTCTACGGTATAGCCAGCCTTACGCATAATATTGATAGAACGACAGACATCTTTATAATTTTTTCGATTAGCGGAAGATTGAGCATCGATAGTGACGGCGTCAATAAAGAGTGCACAAACTTCTTCATAGTACTGCTCTTTAATGAATTGATAATAGTCCTCTATTCGTGTTGGGTATTCTTTGCAATAGTCTAGAATACGTTTAGATTGCTGTTCCTCTACAATAAGTCTTGCATATAATTGTGAATTGGTAAGGCTGTTTAATAATTCTTCCAGAACCTCCGGCCATTGTTCAGTAGAGTGAAGAGCTTTGAACTCCTTGTAAAAATCATAATCACCCTGTTGTAATAGCGTTAAAGCTAATTCGCGCATCTCTTCTGTATGCCCTAAATGCTGATGAGCTAGAAAGGCATAGCGTTGCCACATGCTCACAATTCCTGGGAGTTGTTGATCTTGCTGGATCCCATCTGCTGTTAATTGTAATATTTTTTCATATTCACCGCGGTTAATGGCAGATTGAATAATTTGTTCACGCATATGGTAGTCCTCAATATGCTTCTCCAAAAATGCCTCTACTTCCTTACTGCTGTATTTATTCTGTAATAAGTGAAGCTCAACTTGATTTAACTCTTTGTTTATATATTGTGCATTCCAATCATCTGATGTACTTTCCATCGAATGAATGAGGGTTTTGAATTGCTCCTCAATCGCATCATCCACACAAAGAGGAACACAGGCATGGAGTAAATGAATTCGACAGTCTACCCAGCCATCTAACTCGTGTTGCATTGCTTTTTGAATAACAAGTTCATAGACTGTTTCATACTGCTCTTTTGACCAAAGACTAGCTCCTTCTTCAATCGCTTGACTAATTAATTCAAGACTTTCATTTATGGCATCACCGAAATGACCATCGGAATCATCACCATATTGTAGTGCCTCTAATGTGTATTGAAGGCACAGAAAACTAAGCTCAATAGCTGTAATATAATTCTCTTCGTCAATATGCTCCTTAGCGTGTTGAAGTGTTGAGTAGACACCTTTTAGTGCTTTCGATGCCCGATGACGTGGGATAAAACCGCTACGCCCCTCCTGCCCGCTTTTTAGATGCTGGACAATCATTTTTTTAGCGGCCTTTACTATATCTGTTGGCTCCATTAGTCGCATTTCTAATTCTTGCAAAAAATTAGGGGAGTTCTCCCCAACTGTTAGAATTAGGCTTATTAAATTTTCTTTTGTTTGTGTTGTTAGCAATTGCTGTAATGTTGATTTTTTGACTTTAGATGATCTAGATACTGGTACAGGAGGATTGTTAAGTTGTTCCTTAATCGCGTATAGCACAGCGGCAATATGCTTGCAATCATCATCGTAAGGGCAGTCACAATTCGCATATGTAATATCGCCATTTGATGTGATGACGACGTCTACAGTATACGGTTCAGTTCCTTCAACCTCTGCCTGCCAATTGCTATTGTCAATTTGCATAATATCAATGACATGATTTTTTACATAATAATCGTGTCCACGCTGTATAATTACTTTTTTAAATTGCTTTTCAAAAGTATTGATGTTCATGTCAGTCCCGCCTTATCGTATTCGTATTAGATTAATGCAAGCATAACAAAAAATACGAGGGAAATGAGAGTCCAATAGTATATAACTTAGTCGAGACACTCATTTCCTAGGAAATATGTTAAAATGTGAGGGTATAATATAGAGTAAATATAAAAGTGAAAGAAGGTGAATGAGACTGCCTTATGAGCTGAATAGACGCTTTTTAAGTCTGCATATTTTTTGAAGTAAATAGGCTTCATGTGGTGGATTTTATTTATCTTATTAGACAGTCTCAAAATCATATGTTTCGAGTGGGACAAGGATTTGACGTGCATGCATTTGAAGAAGGGCGTCCATTAATTATTGGTGGTATAACAATTCCTCATGAAAAAGGGTTAGTAGGGCATTCGGATGCAGATGTTTTATTACACACTGTAACAGATGCAGCGTTAGGGGCTATTGGTGAGGGAGATATCGGTCGTCATTTCCCAGACACAGATCCCGCGTTCAAAGATGCTGATTCAGCAAAATTATTAGAGCATATTTGGAAGATTGTTGAGGACAAGGGTTATGTTCTAGGCAATGTGGATTGTACGATTATGGCACAACGTCCGAAAATGGCACCATATATTGAACAAATGCAAAATCGTATTGCTGAATTACTTCATGCAGAGCCTTCTCAAGTGAATGTTAAAGCAACAACAACTGAACGTTTAGGTTTTACAGGTCGCGAGGAAGGGATTGCGGCTATGGCGACAATCCTATTGATTAAGAAGTAAAAGCAGGCTCTCAGCGCTTTTATTTCCTGTAACAGAGTGGTAAAATGAACAAAGTCAATTTTTTGAACGAAAATTTAGGAGGCTTTTAATTATGGCGAAAGAAGTTCGTGTTCGTTACGCGCCATCCCCTACTGGTTTCTTACATATCGGTGGAGCGCGTACAGCGTTATTTAACTATTTATATGCAAAACATCATGACGGTAAATTCATCGTACGTATTGAGGATACAGATATTGAGCGTAATGTAGAGGGCGGAGAAGCATCTCAGCTAGATAATTTAAAATGGTTAGGCATTGAGTATGATGAGTCGATCGATATTGGTGGACCATATGCACCTTATCGCCAAATGGAGCGTCTTGATATTTATAAAGAGCACGCTGAAAAGCTACTAGAACAAGGTTTAGCTTACAAATGCTTCTGTTCTTCTGAGAAATTAGAAGCGTCTCGTGAAGAACAAAAAGCACGAGGTGTTGCAGCTCCAACTTATGATGGCACTTGTCGTCATTTATCAGCAGAGGAAGTTGCGGCTAAAGAAGCTGCTGGTGAACAATATACAATTCGTATGCGCGTACCTGAAAATGTAACATATGAATTTGAAGATTTAGTACGTGGACAAGTAGCATTTGAGTCAAAAGATATTGGTGATTGGGTTCTTGTTAAAGCAAACGGTATCCCAACGTATAACTACGCGGTAGTGCTAGATGATCACTTTATGGAAATTTCACATGTATTCCGTGGTGAAGAGCATTTATCGAATACACCAAAACAAATGATGATTTTTGATGCATTTGGCTGGGAATATCCACGCTTTGGTCATATGACATTAATCATTAATGAAAACCGCAAAAAATTATCAAAACGTGACGAATCAATTATTCAATTCGTCACGCAATATAAAGATTTAGGCTACCTACCTGAAGCGATGTTTAACTTCTTCGCATTACTTGGTTGGTCTCCTGAAGGGGAAGAAGAAATTTTCTCAAAAGAAGAATTTATTAAACTTTTTGATGAAAAACGTCTTTCAAAATCACCATCTATGTTTGATAAACAAAAGCTTACTTGGATGAATAACCAATACATTAAAAAACTATCTTTAGAAGAAGTGGTAGCATTATCTTTACCGCACTTACAAAAAGCTGGTTTATTACCAGAAGAGTTAACAGAAGAAGAACGTGCATGGGCTACAGATTTAATCGCACTTTATCATGAACAAATGAGCTTTGGTGCTGAAATTGTAGAACTATCTCGCCTATTCTTTAACGATCATATTGAATATGATGAAGAAGCAAAAGCAGTTTTAGCAGGGGAGCAAGTACCTGAGGTAATGGCTGCATTTAAAGCACAGCTTGAAGGTTTAGAGGAATTTACACCTGATACTGTCAAAGCGGCTATTAAAGCTGTTCAAAAAGAAACAGGTCACAAAGGTAAAAATCTATTTATGCCAATCCGCGTCGTAACGACAGGTGAAACGCATGGTCCAGAACTTCCTAACGCGATTTGCTTAATTGGTAAACAGAAAACAATTGACCGTGTAGAAAAATTTGCACAATAAGTAGAAATTGATTGACAATTTATTAGTTCGTTGTAAAATGTATTTACATTGAGAAAGCGTTGATAAGGAGAAGTAAGTGGCGCATGCTCCAAAGAGAGGACCATCACCGGCTGAAAGTGGTCTGAGCCTAGGCAAAACTGAAATGCACCTTTGAGTATAAAGCTGAACAACTAGTAGGCTTTATCGATTCGTTCCCGTTACAGAACGTCCAGAGTGGAAGGCTTTCGCCTTCAATCAGAGTGGAACCGCGCAAATTTAGCGTCTCTGTCATTCCTTTTTGGGATGATAGGGGCGCTTTTTTATTTTCTGGACAGTGAATTGAAGCGATGGATGCGCCGGATTCTACTCCATTAACTCTGTGATGAAATCAACGTCAGCTATAGTATTTCAATGGCCAGGGATGCAAGTGGTTGTGTGGAATTAAAGCAGGTCAAAATGAAAAGGGGGAGCTTTTTGTGTTTAAAAGAATGAAGGAAGATGTAGAAACAATTTTTGAGAATGATCCAGCAGCGCGTAGTGTATTCGAAGTTATACTAACATACTCAGGTTTGCACGCTACTTGGTCACACCGAGTTGCCCATTGGTTCTTTAAAAAGCGTTTTTATTTTATAGCCCGTACCATTTCACAAATTAGTCGCTTCTTTACTGGAATTGAAATTCATCCTGGAGCGAAAATTGGTCGACGTTTCTTTATTGACCATGGGATGGGCGTTGTAATTGGTGAAACATGTGAGATTGGTGATAATGTAACGTTGTATCAAGGTGTAACTTTAGGTGGTACAGGAAAAGAAAAGGGGAAACGCCACCCAACATTAGAGGATAATGTACTAGTTGCGACAGGTGCAAAAGTTTTAGGTTCTATTACAATTGGTGAAAATAGTAAAATTGGTGCAGGTTCAGTTGTCTTAAAAGAAGTGCCACCAAATGCTACAGTTGTCGGTATTCCTGGTAAAATAGTGATTAAGGATGGGGTTCGTCTAGAGAAAAAACTAGACCACCAAAATATACCTGACCCTGTAGAAGAACGTTGTCAAGCTTTCGAGAAGCAGATTGCAGCATTGAATCAGGAAATCGAGCGCTTACAAAAGGAGAGAGAAACACAATGAGTATTCAAATTTTCAACTCATTAACACGACAAAAAGAAACTTTCGTACCGCTGGAAGAAGGCAAAATAAAAATGTACGTTTGCGGTCCAACAGTTTATAACTACATTCATATTGGGAATTCACGTCCTGTAATTGTCTACGATACAGTGCGTCGTTATTTCCAATACAAAGGCTATGATGTGAAATTTGTTTCAAATTTCACAGATGTGGACGACAAAATTATTAAGGCTGCAAATGAGCTTGGAGAAGAAGTTCATGAATTAACGGAGCGCTTTATTGCCGCATACTTTGAAGATGTTTCAGCGCTAGGTTGCAAGAAAGCAGATGTACATCCGCGTGTAACAGAGCATATGGATGATATCATTCAATTCATTCAAGTTTTAGTCGATAAGGGCTATGCTTATGAGTCAGCTGGTGATGTCTATTACCGAACTCGTAAATTTAATGGTTACGGTAAATTATCTCACCAATCGGTGGATGATTTAAAAATTGGTGCTCGTATAGAAGCAGGCGAGAAAAAAGATGATGCGTTAGATTTCGCTCTATGGAAAGCTGTAAAGCCAGGTGAAATTTACTGGGAAAGTCCTTGGGGCAAAGGACGTCCGGGTTGGCATATTGAGTGCTCTGTAATGGCACGTGAGCATTTAGGAGATACTATTGATATTCATGCAGGTGGGCAAGATTTAACATTCCCGCATCATGAAAATGAAATTGCGCAATCTGAAGCTCATAATGATAAAACATTTGCGCGTTATTGGATGCACAATGGGTATATTAATATTGATAATGAAAAAATGTCCAAATCCCTTGGTAATTTTATACTCGTTAATGATATTCGTAAACAAATTGACCCACAAGTTTTACGCTTCTTTATGCTCTCTGTGCATTACCGTCATCCGATTAACTTTGCGAAGGATTTAGTAGATGCAGCCGCAAATGGGTTAGAACGAATTCGTACTGCCTACAACAATGTGAAACACCGTTTAACAGCAACTGCGAGCTTAGGTGATCACTCAGAAGAATGGCTTGAAAAAATTGCTGAACAAAAAGCTTACTTTGAAGAAGCGATGGATGATGACTTTAATACAGCCAATGCCATTTCTGTATTATTCGAATTAGCGCGCATCGCAAATATTTATCTAAATGAAACGAATACTGATGAAAAAGTATTAGTAAGTTTTACTGAAACTTTTGAGGTGTTAGGTGACGTCTTAGGTATTGAATTTGCAAAAGAAGAAGAGCTATTAGACGAAGAAATTGAAGCACTGTTACAGGAACGTGTAGATGCACGTAAAAATCGTGATTTTGCTCGTTCGGATGAAATTCGTGACCATTTGCAAGCGCAAGGTATCATTTTAGAAGATACGCGACAAGGAACTAGATGGAAACGAGGGTAAGCAACTTGGATAAACTCCGCAACGAAGATGTTAAGCAATTGAATGCATTAGCGTTAGCCTATATGGGAGACGCAGTTTTAGAACAAAAGATACGAGAGCATTTATTACGTGCCGGCCGTGTCAAACCTAACACACTTCATAGAGAAGCGACGCGTTACGTATCAGCTAAAGCTCAATCTATGATTGTACATCGAATGATGGATGAAGGCTTTTTAACAGAGGAGGAGTTGGCTGTGTTCCGTCGTGGACGCAATGCCAAATCCGGCTCTGTGCCCAAAAATACAGATGTTCAAACATACCGTAATAGCTCAGGTTTTGAGGCTGTGCTCGGTAGTTTATATTTATTAAATGAATTAGAACGCGTCTATGCAATCATTGCATACGCTATTCAAATCATCGAGGAATCAAAAGGAGTGTCGAATTAATGGCAGAGCAAAATGGTGAAATTATTGCCGGTAAAAACCCAGTGTTAGAAGCACTTCGTTCAGGCCGCGATATGAATAAAGTATGGATTGCAGAAGGTGTGAAAAAATCAGGGGTTAATGAACTCCTAGATTTAGCACGAGAACGTGGCGTCATCGTTCAATTTGTCCCGAAAAAAAAGGTGGATCAATTATCAGATGCCAACCACCAAGGAATAGTTGCCTCTGTTGCAGCATATAGATATGCAGAGCTAGAGGACTTATTTGCTGTAGCGGCAAAAAAACAAGAAGATCCATTCTTCTTAATTTTAGATGAGCTAGAGGACCCTCATAATCTGGGCTCTATTATGCGAACTGCTGATGCGATAGGTGCGCATGGTATTATTATTCCGAAGCGCCGTTCTGTGAGTTTGACAGCTGTAGTGGCAAAGGCATCAACTGGAGCAATTGAGCATGTACCTGTTGTGCGTGTTAATAATCTAGCGCAGACAGTAGATGAGCTAAAAGAACGAGGGGTATGGATTGCAGGTACAGATGCCAAAGGTTCTGCAGACTATCGTAAAATGGATGCAACATTGCCGCTTGCGATTATTATTGGTAGTGAAGGCAAAGGAATGGGCCGCTTATTAAAAGAGAAATGTGACTTTTTATATCATCTACCGATGGTTGGGCATGTCACATCACTAAATGCATCGGTAGCTGCTGCACTTTTAATGTACGAAGTGTATCGTAAACGTCAAGAAGCGAATGATTGACAATGAACAATATTTTGCTTGTTGACGGCTATAATATGATAGGAGCTTGGAAAGAGCTACGACCATTACGTGATACTAATTTTGAAGATGCCCGTAAGAGGTTGATTGAGCTTATGGCTGAGTATAAGGCAGCTATGGGGTGGCGCGTAATTATAGTTTTTGACGCGCATCTTGTACCGGGTGTGGAGCAAACTTATTTAGAAAACGATGTCGAAATCATTTATACACGGAAAAACGAAACAGCAGATGAACGTATTGAAAAAATGACACATGAACTAAAAGCTAGAAATGTACAGATTCACGTAGCAACCTCTGATATGGCAGAGCAAAATGTTATTTTTGGTAATGGTGCTCTGCGAAAATCGGCAAGAGAGCTAGAAATTGAGATGGGTATTATCCAACATAAAATTTCTCATGATGTGAAACAAAAGCATGATAGCAAACCGCCATCTCGCATGGAGCTTAAGCCGGATGTTGCTTTAGCCTTTGAAAAGTGGCGGCGTGGTTTGAAATGATTGATTGACTCATATTTTCCAATTCCGTTATACTGTTCCTATTATCTGTTGTGGCTGAGGTGATACCATGTTTAAAAATAATATTGTACAAGTGACACAAGATTTTGAACGATTCAATGATGAAGAACTTATTGAAATGGTGCATCAAGGTAATACAGATGCGTTGGATTATTTAATTACGAAATACCGTTTGTTAGTGAGAGCGAAGGCTAGATCTTATTTTTTAATTGGTGCAGATAAAGAAGACATTGTGCAAGAAGGCATGATTGGTTTGTATAAAGCCATTCGTGATTTTAAGGGAGATAAACTTGCTTCTTTTCGAGCTTTTGCTGAATTATGTATTACAAGACAAATTATTACGGCTATTAAAACAGCTACAAGACAAAAGCATATACCACTAAATTCTTATGTTTCTTTGGACAAGCCTATTTTTGATGAAGAGTCAGACCGTACATTAATGGATGTGTTAACCGGTGCTATTATGGATGATCCGGAAGAATTAATGATTCATAGAGAAGAGTTTGGCTACTTAGAAGAAAAGATGGGTGAGATTTTAAGTGAATTAGAGCTACAAGTGTTAGCGCTTTACTTAGATGGACAGTCTTATCATGAAATTTCTGAGAAATTAAATCGTCATGTGAAGTCTATTGACAATGCTTTGCAACGAGTAAAGCGTAAATTAGAGCGACATTTAGTTCTTGAAGAAATGTCTTAGCGGTTGTATGCCTTTGTTGACATTGACAAATATAGGTGTTAGTCTTGAAAAGACAAAGTGCCGAAAAGGTGATTATATGGCAAAAAAAGTCGTTCTAAATTGCGAAAAATGCGGATCGAGAAATTATACGTTTCCAGCTAAGGAAGATACAACTGTACGCCTCGAATTAAAGAAATTTTGCTCGCATTGCAATGAACATACAGTGCATAAACAAACGCTATAAAATAATTTGTAAATAGACAGATATGATTGATTCGGAGGTTAGGCTAGAATGGGCAAGATTAAAGGCTTTTTCAGCAATGTAATGTCGGAAATGCGCAAAACAAGCTGGCCAAAAAGTAAAGAACTGACGAAATATACAGTCGTTGTAATTTCAACTGTTGTAATTATGGCTTTATTTTTTGTGTTAGTAGACTTAGGTATTTCATCATTATTCCGCTGGTACTTAGAGTTATAATTTAGTAAATAGCATGTTAATACTTCTGAAATAGCCCGTCATTACAATAAACGGGTTTTTTCGTTTGTTTTATCTTCGTTGAAGATAAAGCCTCCGAACGCATTGTTTATCTGCGCGTCAGCGGCAATTACGCCAAGGCGAAATTGAAGAAGTGGACAGCAGTAAAATATTCTCAATATGATAAGTAAGCTACTAGGGATAGTATGAGGGTAGCGATAGATGACTATGCTAGATTTGGTATATATCATCAGGCTTTCGCTAGCTATTAGCGAAAGCTATGTTTTTCTAATGAGCAGTTTGTGAAAAGAGTAAAGAATGCACTTAGCATATCGTGAATCATTTTCACTCTTATTTGTAAGGGAGGGACGGACGAGGAGTCCTAGTAGTTATGGAGAAAAATTGGTATGTTGTTCATACGTATTCAGGGTATGAAAACCGTGTAAAAGCAAACCTAGAGAAACGTGTAGAAACAATGGGTATGCAGGATAAGATTTTCCGTGTTATTGTACCTGAACATGAAGAAACAGAAATGAAGGATGGGAAAAAGCGTACTATGATGCGCAAAGTTTTCCCTGGTTATGTTTTAGTAGAGCTAATTATGACAGATGATTCATGGTATGTTGTACGCAATACGCCAGGTGTAACTGGCTTTATCGGTTCATCTGGTGGTGGTGCAAAACCGACACCTTTATTACCTGAAGAAGCGGATCGTCTACTTCAACAAATGGGAATGACTGACAAAATTGTCGAGATTGATATTTCTGTTGGAGAAGCAGTAGAAGTATTGGAAGGGCCTTTTGCTCACTTCCAAGGACGTGTTGAAGAAATTGACACTGAAAAAGGAAAAGTGAAAGTTTCTGTCGATATGTTTGGTCGCGAAACAATTATGGAACTAGATTTTGAGCAAATACAAAAAATGTAGTTCTAGTAACTAAAGTACATATGTCTAAGACGTATGTCGCAGATTTTGTTAATTACTACTTGCTTAAAAAAATTAAAAGTGGTATCATTTCTAGGTCAGATTGTCATACTTTGGTTTGACGTCTGCAATGATAATTTTAATGTTATCGGCAATTAGCTGACAGACAGATATTGAGTGGGAGGGGCAACCCAATTACCACATCACGGACTTAAGGAGGTGTGTCTCGTGGCTAAAAAAGTTATTAAAGTTGTTAAACTTCAAATCCCTGCTGGTAAAGCAAACCCAGCTCCACCGGTTGGTCCTGCATTAGGTCAAGCAGGTGTGAACATCATGGGATTCTGTAAAGAATTCAACGCGCGTACTGCAGATCAAGCTGGTCTTATCATTCCAGTTGAAATTTCAGTATTCGAGGACCGTTCATTCACTTTCATTACAAAAACTCCACCCGCAGCAGTACTACTTAAAGTAGCAGCTGGTATCCAATCTGGATCTGGTGAACCAAATCGTAAAAAAGTGGCAACGGTTAAACGTGATAAAGTTCGCGAAATCGCTGAAACTAAAATGCCAGACCTTAACGCTGCTTCAGTAGAAGCTGCAATGTTAATGGTTGAAGGTACTGCACGAAGCATGGGTATTGTTATCGAAGACTAATCCCATTACTTGATGATGTATTTGTTTTTTGGAAGGTTGCGGAGTTTCTTTGTGAACGCGCAACCTTTATTCGTGGGAGGTAAAATCCGCTATAACCACAATCAAGGAGGAATTATATAATGGCTAAAAAAGGTAAAAAACTGCAAGATGCAGCAAAATTAATCGACCGTAACGCATTATACGGCGCTCAAGAAGCAATCGAACTTGCTCAAAAAACTAGCTCAGTGAACTTCGACGCTACTGTAGAAGTTGCTTTCCGTCTAGGAATCGATACTCGTAAAAACGACCAACAAATCCGTGGTGCAGTAGTGTTACCAAACGGTACTGGTAAAACTCAACGCGTATTAGTATTCGCTAAAGGTGAAAAACTTAAAGAAGCTGAAGCTGCTGGTGCTGACTATGTAGGCGATGCAGAATACATCCAAAAAATCCAACAAGGTTGGTTTGATTTCGATGTAATCGTTGCAACTCCTGACATGATGGGTGAAGTTGGTAAACTTGGTCGCGTATTAGGACCTAAAGGTTTAATGCCAAACCCTAAAACTGGTACAGTTACTTTCGATGTAACAAAAGCTATCGCAGAAATTAAAGCTGGTAAAGTAGAATACCGTGCTGATAAAGCTGGTATCATCCACGCACCTATCGGTAAAGTTTCTTTCTCTACAGAAAAATTAGTTGAAAACTTCTTAACTGTATTCGATGTAGTGCAAAAAGCGAAACCTGCTGCAGCTAAAGGTACTTACATGAAATCTGTAAACGTTACAACTACAATGGGTCCAGCTCTTAAAGTTGATGCTTCAAGCGTAGTAGTAAAATAATTTAAGTTTTTATGTAAATCTGTTGACGGCGCTGTCTATCTATGATAAGATGGTTGCTGTTGTGAATCATCCATTTGTACCGTAGACAGTAGGAGTGACTTGTCACTTAATGATCCTACCGAGGACAGCGGAATTCGGAATCTTATTTTAAAGATGATGACTTTCAGCCTCTGTGTCTATTTGACCCAGAGGCTTTTCTTTTGTCGGTATAAATGACCCATTCTAATAGGAGGTGTCATCATGAGCAAAGTTATCGAAAACAAACAAGCACAAGTTCAAGAGATTACTGAGAAATTTCAAAATGCTGCTTCTGTAGTAATTGTGGATTACCGTGGTCTTAACGTTACGCAAGTAACTGAACTTCGTAAACAACTTCGTGAAGCTGGCGTTGAGTTCAAAGTTTACAAAAACACTTTAACACGTCGTGCTACTGAAGCTGTTGGTCTTGAAGGAATCAATGACGTATTAGTTGGTCCTAACGCAATTGCGTTCTCAAATGAAGATGTTGTAGCTCCTGCTAAAATCATCAACGAGTTCGCTAAGAAAAACGAAGCTTTAGAAATTAAAGCGGGTATTATTGAAGGTACAATCTCATCTGTTGAAGATGTTAAAGCACTTGCAGAACTTCCATCACGCGAAGGTCTTCTTTCTATGCTTTTATCTGTACTTCAAGCTCCAGTGCGCAACTTCGCACTTGCAACAAAAGCTGTTGCAGAACAAAAAGAAGAACAAGGCGCGTAATATACGCACTATAACTTCCGCGGCCTGACCGCAACAATAAAACATTATCCAATTAGGAGGAAATTATAATGAATAAAGAGCAAATCTTAGAAGCTATCAAAGCTATGACAGTTCTTGAATTAAACGATTTAGTAAAAGCTATCGAAGAAGAATTCGGTGTAACAGCTGCTGCTCCTGTAGCAGTAGTAGGTGCTGCTGCTGGCGCTGCTGAAGAAAAAACTGAGTTTGACGTAGTATTAGCATCTGCTGGTGCTGAAAAAATCAAAGTAATCAAAGCGGTTCGTGAAATCACTGGTTTAGGTCTTAAAGAAGCTAAAGAAGTAGTAGATAACGCTCCTAAAGCTCTTAAAGAAGGCGTTTCTAAAGATGAAGCTGAACAAATCAAAGCTAAACTTGAAGAAGTTGGCGCATCTGTAGAAGTTAAGTAATCTCGCGTTACTTTTAAACAAAAGGAAAGCTCGTCATTGTGGCGGGCTTTTTTCTTCATTTTGAGGAGGCGTGGAAATGTCAGATCACTATTATACGAGTAAGCCTCAAACCGAGAGTAAACCTCGTCACTGGACATTCAAGTTGTTAGGGCATACGTTTTCCTTTGAAACGGATGCAGGTGTATTTAGTAAAAGCGAAGTAGATTTTGGATCCCGTGTTTTAATAGATGCTTTTCAAATGCCTGATATTGATGGTGCGATTTTTGATGTGGGGTGCGGGTACGGACCGATTGGATTATCGATTGCCAAAACAAACCCAGACCGTACCGTTCTTATGATGGATATCAATGAACGTGCTGTTGCACTCTCGCAAAAAAATGCGCAAGTAAACGGTGTTCAAAATGTACGGATATTTGTGAGTGACGGACTATCGATGGTTGACAATGATGTAAACGCCGCAGCTATTTTAACCAATCCTCCAATTCGCGCAGGAAAGGAAACAATTTTCCGCTTTTACGATGGAGCTTATGATAAGCTAGTGTCATCTGGTGAGCTGTGGGTAGTAATACAGAAGAAGCAAGGTGCGCCATCAACGGTAAGTTACTTAGAAGAAAAATTTTCTGAAGTCGATGTTGTGGAGAAGAAAAAAGGGTACTGGATAGTACGCGCGAAAAAATAAGTGAAATATGCATAAATTATTGACTTGACAAATCGGCTATGATAACATGATACAATGCAAAAATATTATTTTGAGGTCGTATGCCCTTTTTGAATATGATTGTTATAATGTGGGTATACTTGCCAAGATAAGTTTAGTTAACCGAAAATGAGATCTTTTTGAAGACTCGTTTTCTTTTTGTCTTTCGAAATCATACACTATTTGTATGATTTTGCAAAGACCTAATATCGCTTTATTGAGGGGTGAATGAGTTGACAGGTCAACTAGTTCAGTATGGACAACACCGCCAGCGTAGAAGCTTTGCGCGTATTAACGAGGTGCTTGAGCTTCCAAATCTGATTGAGATTCAAACGGCGTCTTACGAGTGGTTCCTTGAAGAAGGTTTACGTGAAATGTTCCGTGACATTTCGCCGATCGAGGACTTTACAGGCAATCTTTCATTAGAATTCATCGATTATTCATTAGGAGATCCTAAATATGATGTTGATGAGTGTAAAGAGCGAGATGTTACTTACGCAGCTCCATTACGTGTGAAAGTACGTCTTTACAACAAAGAAACAGACGAAGTGAAAGAACAGGATGTCTTCATGGGTGACTTCCCATTAATGACAGAGACAGGTACGTTCATTATCAATGGTGCTGAACGTGTTATCGTTTCACAATTAGTTCGTTCACCAAGTGTGTATTTCCATGATAAAACTGATAAAAACGGTAAGAAAGGTTTCGGAGCGACAGTTATTCCGAACCGTGGTGCTTGGTTAGAATATGAAACTGACGCGAAAGATGTAGTATACGTGCGTATTGATCGTACTCGTAAGCTACCAGTAACAGTGTTACTTCGTGCATTAGGCTTCGGTTCAGACCAAGAAATTATCGATATTATCGGTGATAACGAATATTTACGTAATACGTTAGAAAAAGATAACTCTGAAAGTACTGAAAAAGCACTTTTAGAAATCTATGAACGTTTACGTCCAGGTGAGCCACCAACAGTTGAAAGTGCGAAGAGTTTATTATACTCTCGTTTCTTCGATGCAAAACGCTATGATTTAGCGAATGTTGGTCGCTACAAAATGAATAAAAAGCTTCATATTAAAAATCGTTTATTTAACCAAACGATTGCTGAAACGCTTGTAGACCCAGAAACAGGCGAAATTTTAGTAGAGAAGGGTACAGTTCTTGATCGTCGTACTTTAGATAAAATCTTACCGTATTTAGAAGATTCATCAAAAGGGATCGGTTACCGCACTTTATCACAAGTTGGCGGAGTACTTGAAGACGATGTAACAATCCAGTCTATTAAAATTTATGCACCAAAAGATGAAGCGCAAAAAGAAATCAATATTATTAGTAATGCGTACATCGATGAAGAAGTGAAGAATATTACGCCTGCTGACGTATTATCTTCAGTAAGTTATTTCTTCAACTTACTTTACCAAGTAGGGGCAACAGATGATATCGACCACTTAGGTAACCGTCGTCTACGCTCTGTTGGTGAGCTTTTACAAAACCAATTCCGTATCGGTTTATCCCGTATGGAACGTGTAGTACGTGAGCGTATGTCTATTAACGATACAGCTGCGATTGTACCACAGCAATTAATTAATATTCGTCCGGTAATTGCGTCAATTAAAGAGTTCTTTGGTAGCTCTCAATTATCACAATTCATGGACCAAACAAACCCATTGGCAGAGTTAACGCATAAGCGTCGTCTATCTGCATTAGGACCTGGTGGTTTAACACGTGAGCGTGCTGGTTTCGAAGTACGTGACGTTCACTATTCTCACTATGGTCGTATGTGTCCAATCGAGACACCAGAGGGTCCAAACATTGGTTTAATCAACTCTTTATCTTCATTTGCCAAAGTAAATAAATTTGGATTCATTGAAACACCTTATCGTCGTATTGACCATGAAACAGGTCAAGTAACGGATCAAATTGATTACTTAACAGCAGATGAAGAAGATAACTACTATGTAGCACAAGCGAACTCACTATTAAATCCTGATGGCACATTTGCTAAAGACGAAGTAGTAGGTCGTTTCCGTGGGGACAATACAGTATTTAACAAATCGCAAATGGACTACATGGATGTATCTCCTAAACAAGTAGTGTCAGCTGCGACTGCATGTATCCCGTTCTTAGAAAACGATGACTCGAACCGTGCACTTATGGGTGCCAACATGCAACGTCAAGCAGTTCCTCTTCTTAACCCAGAAGCACCATTCGTTGGTACTGGTATGGAACACGTTGATGCGCGTGACTCAGGTGCGGCTGTAGTAGCGAAATATGATGGTATTGTTGAGCACGTTGAAGCTCGCTCTATCCGTGTTCGCCGCATTGAAGTCGTTGACGGTAAAGAGGTAAAAGGCGATTTAACAAAATATAAATTACAAAAATTCATTCGTTCTAACCAAGGTACTTCATACAACCAACGTCCACTTGTAAAAGTTGGCGAACGTGTGAAACCTCGTGACATTTTAGCAGACGGTCCATCTATGGAAAATGGTGAACTTGCTCTTGGTCGTAACGTACTTGTTGCGTTCATGACTTGGAACGGCTATAACTATGAGGATGCTGTTATCATGAGCGAACGCCTTGTAAAAGACGATGTTTATACATCTGTTCATATTGAAGAATATGAATCAGAGTCTCGTGATACAAAATTAGGACCTGAAGAAATCACTCGTGATATTCCAAACGTTGGGGAAGATGCGCTTCGTAACTTAGACGAACGCGGTATTATCCGCATCGGTGCAGAAGTACGTGATGGTGACATTCTTGTAGGAAAAGTAACACCTAAAGGGGTTACAGAATTAACTGCTGAAGAACGTTTATTACATGCTATCTTCGGTGAAAAAGCTCGTGAAGTTCGTGATACTTCATTACGTGTACCACATGGTGCTGGCGGTATTATTCTTGACGTTAAAGTATTTAACCGTGAAGATGGCGATGAATTACCACCGGGTGTTAACCAATTAGTTCGTGCTTACATTGTTCAAAAACGTAAAATTCGCGTAGGGGACAAAATGGCCGGACGTCACGGTAACAAAGGGGTTATCTCTCGTATCTTACCGGAAGAGGATATGCCATTCATGCCAGACGGTACTCCTGTTGATATCATGTTAAACCCACTTGGCGTACCTTCTCGTATGAACATCGGACAAGTTTTAGAGCTACACTTAGGTATGGCTTCTCGTTACTTAGGCGTTCATATGGCAACTCCAGTATTTGATGGTGCCAACGAGGAAGATGTTTGGGAAACGATGGAAGAAGCAGGTATGAACCGCGATGGTAAAACAATCCTGTATGATGGACGTTCAGGTGAACCATTCGATAACCGTGTATCAGTTGGTGTCATGTACATGATCAAACTTGCTCACATGGTTGATGATAAACTTCACGCACGTTCAACTGGTCCTTATTCACTTGTTACTCAACAGCCACTTGGTGGTAAAGCACAGTTCGGTGGACAACGCTTTGGTGAGATGGAAGTATGGGCACTTGAAGCATACGGTGCTGCTTACACACTTCAAGAAATCTTAACAGTTAAATCCGATGATGTTGTTGGTCGTGTGAAAACATACGAAGCAATCGTTAAAGGTGAAAGTGTACCAGAGCCAGGCGTTCCTGAATCATTCAAAGTATTGATTAAAGAACTTCAATCTCTTGGTATGGATGTGAAAATGTTAACAGTTAATGATGAAGAGGTAGAGCTTCGCGACTTAGACGAAGAAGAAGATCTTCAACCAGCTGACGCACTTAACATTGCACCACAGCAAGAAAAAGAAGAAGAGCCAGTAGAGTCTTTTGAATAATGGAAAACGTTAGTTCACACCTTTGTGAACACGGTCAAAGTTATTTTTCAAATTAGTCGGGCAGGATTTAATGCCCTGCCCGGCTTTTTCTTTCAATAAATCATTCTATTTTTAATCTTTTGCCAAAGAGACATGATTCTTGCAAACGATTATCGAGCTGCGTAAAAGAGTCTTTATAAAGACCTATACTAGAGGGAGGTAGGCTCCTTGATAGACGTTAATGAATTTGAATATATGAAAATCGGTTTAGCTTCTCCTGACAAGATCCGTTCTTGGTCATACGGTGAAGTCAAAAAACCTGAAACAATCAACTATCGTACTTTAAAACCAGAAAAAGATGGTTTATTCTGTGAGCGTATTTTCGGTCCAACTAAGGACTGGGAGTGTCATTGTGGTAAATACAAACGTGTACGCTATAAAGGCGTAGTTTGTGATCGTTGTGGAGTAGAAGTAACACGCGCCAAAGTTCGTCGTGAACGTATGGGCCACATCGAATTAGCAGCACCAGTATCTCATATCTGGTACTTCAAAGGTATTCCTAGCCGTATGGGTCTTATTTTAGATATGTCCCCACGTGCACTAGAAGAAGTAATTTACTTTGCTTCTTACGTTGTTATCGAACCAGGTGCTACAAACTTAGAAAGTAAGCAACTACTTTCTGAAAAAGAGTACCGTGCATATCGCGAAAAATTCGGCAACACATTCGAAGCATCTATGGGTGCGGAAGCAATTAAAAAATTATTAGGCAAAATTGATCTTGAAGATGAAACTCATTCTTTAAAAGAAGAGTTAAAATCAGCACAAGGCCAACGCCGTACACGTGCAATTAAACGTCTTGAAGTTGTTGAATCATTCCGTAACTCAGGTAACTCTCCTGAATGGATGATTTTAGATGTATTACCGGTTATTCCGCCAGAGCTTCGTCCGATGGTGCAATTAGATGGTGGTCGTTTTGCAACTTCTGACTTAAATGATTTATATCGTCGTGTAATCAACCGTAATAACCGTTTAAAACGTTTACTAGACCTTGGTGCTCCAAGCATCATCGTACAAAACGAAAAACGTATGTTACAAGAAGCTGTTGATGCATTAATCGATAATGGTCGTCGTGGTCGTCCTGTAACAGGTCCTGGTAACCGTCCATTAAAATCACTTTCACATATGCTGAAAGGTAAACAAGGTCGTTTCCGTCAAAACTTACTTGGTAAACGTGTTGACTACTCTGGTCGTTCGGTTATCGTAGTAGGTCCAAACTTAAAAATGTATCAATGCGGTCTACCGAAAGAAATGGCAATTGAGCTATTTAAGCCTTTCGTAATGAAAGAGTTAGTAGAACGTGGTCTTGCTCATAATATTAAATCTGCTAAACGTAAAATCGAGCGTTTAAACAACGATGTATGGGACGTTTTAGAAGATGTAATTCGTGAGCATCCAGTATTACTAAACCGTGCACCTACGCTTCACCGTCTAGGTATTCAAGCGTTTGAACCAACACTAGTTGAGGGTCGTGCTATTCGTCTTCACCCATTAGTATGTACAGCTTATAACGCTGACTTCGATGGTGACCAAATGGCGGTTCACGTACCGTTATCAGCAGAAGCACAAGCAGAAGCTCGTCTTCTAATGCTTGCTGCACAAAACATCCTGAACCCGAAAGACGGGAAACCGGTTGTAACACCATCTCAAGATATGGTATTAGGTAACTACTACTTAACACTTGAGCGTGAAACAGCTCGCGGCGAAGGAACAACTTTCTATGGACCAAACGAAGTATTAATTGCATATGATACAGGTCATGTTCATTTGCATACTCGTATTGCGATTAAAGCAAGCTCGTTAAATAACCCAACATTTACTGAGGAACAAAATAATATGTTCCTATTAACGACTGTTGGTAAAGTAATCTTTAACGAAATCTTGCCTAAATCATTCCCATACATTAATGAGCCAACTGAATTCAACTTAGAACAAGAAACACCAGACAAATACTTTGTTAATTTAACAATTGATGAAGAAACGTTAAAAGAACTTGAAGCAGATGCTACTTATAATGGGCTTGATGAAAAAGGTAAAGTTGATGCACAACGCACAGCTGTACTGCGTAAACACTTTGCATCAGTACCAGTTGTAAATCCATTCCGCAAAAAATTCTTAGGTAATATCATTGCTGAAGTATTTAAACGTTTCCACATCACTGAAACATCTAAAATGCTTGACCGCATGAAGAACTTAGGATTCAAATATTCAACACGTGCTGGTATCACTGTAGGTGTATCTGACATCGTTGTATTACCAGACAAAGGTGAAATTTTAGCGGTAGCTCAAGAAAAAGTAGATAAAGTTCAAGCGCAATTCCGTCGTGGTTTCATCACGGAAGAGGAGCGTTATGATCGCGTTATCTCAAGCTGGAGTGCTGCGAAAGATGAAATTCAATCAAAGCTGATGAAGTCGCTTGAGAAAACAAACCCAATCTTTATGATGTCTGACTCAGGTGCCCGTGGTAACGCATCTAACTTTACACAGTTAGCTGGTATGCGTGGTCTGATGGCCAACCCGGCTGGTCGTATCATCGAACTTCCAATTAAATCTTCATTCCGTGAAGGTTTAACGGTATTAGAGTACTTCATCTCAACTCACGGTGCTCGTAAAGGTCTTGCCGATACAGCCCTAAAAACTGCCGATTCAGGTTACTTAACACGTCGTCTTGTTGACGTAGCACAAGATGTTATCGTTCGTGAGGATGACTGTGGAACTGACCGTGGTTTAACAATTGGTGCGTTAATGGAAGGCACAGAGTTAATTGAAGCGTTAGATGAACGTATTATCGGTCGTCATACGAAGAAAACAATCATGCATCCAGAAACAGGTGAAGTTATCTTAGAAAAAGATGGCTTAATCGATCAAGATATCGCGCGTGCGGTTATCGAGATTGGTATCGAGGAAGTAACAATCCGTTCAGCATTCACATGTAATACAAAACATGGTGTATGTAAAAAATGTTACGGCATGAACTTAGCAACAGGTGAAGAGGTTGAAGTTGGAGAAGCAGTTGGTATTATTGCGGCTCAATCAATCGGTGAACCAGGTACACAATTAACAATGCGTACATTCCATACAGGTGGGGTTGCCGGGGATGATATTACACAAGGTCTTCCACGTATCCAAGAGATTTTTGAAGCACGTAATCCTAAAGGTCAATCAGTTATTTCTGATATCGCGGGTACTGTTTCAGACATCACTGAAATCCGCGAAGGTCTAAAAGAGATTACAATTGAAGGTGAAGTAGAAACACGTAAATACGCAGCACCTTACAATGCTCGTCTAAAAGTACAAGAAGGCGACTTTGTAGAACGTGGTCAAGTATTAACAGAAGGTTCTATTGATCCAAAACAATTATTAAAAGTTAAAGACGTTTCAACAGTTCAAGAATACCTGTTAAAAGAAGTACAAAAAGTATACCGTATGCAAGGGGTAGAAATTGGAGACAAACATATCGAGGTAATGGTTCGCCAAATGCTTCGTAAAGTTCGTGTAATCGAAGCTGGTGATACAGAATTATTACCAGGCTCATTACTAGATATTCACCAATTCTCAGAAGCAAATGCAGATGCTGTGCTAAAAGGCAAAAACCCTGCAACTTGTCGTCCTGTTATCCTAGGTATTACAAAAGCGTCTCTTGAAACAGAATCATTCTTATCCGCTGCATCATTCCAAGAAACAACTCGTGTGTTAACGGATGCTGCTATTAAAGGAAAACGTGATGAACTTCTTGGTCTGAAGGAAAACGTAATTATCGGTAAACTTGTTCCTGCAGGTACTGGTATGCAACGTTACCGTCAAATCCGTATTGAAAAAGATGAGCTTGACACAGAAGACCTAATTTCTGCTGAATAATCATTAAAATAAGTGCCGAAGAGATGTATTTTAATCATCTCTTCGGGCTTTTTAAAGATATTAGTTGACAGTCGAAATTGGTAATGATAATATATTGAAGGTTGATAGTTAACTGTCTGTACTTCGGAGGATATGAAAATGTCTTATGATAGAGTAAGGGATAGTCAAACAATCATAGGTACAAAGCAAGCAGTAAAAGCAATGCAAGCTGGTTCAGTGAAAGAACTTATTGTGGCACTTGATGCAGACAATTGGGTAACCGATTCGGCCATATCTTTCGCGAGAGAAATCGGTATACCAGTTATTCTTGTTGAGTCCAAAAAGGAACTGGGCAAGGCCTGTGGAATCCACGTTGGAGCTGCGGTAGTTGCGATCACTGTAGAGTAGTTTTTGTGTATTGAACACAAAGACTTTGTTTTTACCCAAAAAATGAACCACCTGGATGTGTGGTATTAACAAGGAATAAATGAAGGGAGGAAATACCGATGCCTACAATTAACCAATTAGTACGTAAGCCTCGTCAATCTAAAATCACGAAATCAAAATCACCAGCGTTAAACAAAGGATATAACTCATTTAAAAAATCTTTAACTGATGTTAAATCTCCACAAAAACGCGGTGTTTGTACTCGTGTAGGTACAATGACACCTCGTAAACCAAACTCAGCGTTACGTAAATACGCTCGTGTACGTTTAACTAACCAAATTGAGGTTACAGCTTATATCCCAGGTGAAGGCCACAACTTACAAGAGCACAGTGTTGTTCTTATCCGTGGCGGACGCGTAAAAGACTTAGCGGGTGTTCGTTACCATATTGTACGTGGTGCTCTTGATACAGCTGGTGTAAACGGTCGTTTACAATCACGTTCTAAATACGGAACAAAACGCCCTAAAGAAAAAAAATAATTTAACATTATTGAGCGTTGCTTAATAATGGACTTGAAGTAGTAGTCGCAAATTTCCAACCTTGCTAGCAGATTGGAAATTTGCCTGGCAACTATGACAAGGTAATTCTTATAAAATAAATCGATAATTATTCGAAAGGAGGAAAACACATGCCTCGTAAAGGTCCTGTTTCCAAACGTGACGTGTTACCAGATCCAATTTATAGTTCAAAACTAGTAACTCGTTTAATTAATAAAATGATGGTTGATGGTAAAAGAGGTACTTCTCAAAAGATTTTATACGGTGCGTTCGATCTAGTTAAAGAACGTTCTGGTGAAAATCCAATTGAAGTATTCGAAGCTGCTCTAAACAACGTAATGCCAGTTCTTGAAGTTCGTGCTCGCCGTGTTGGTGGTTCTAACTACCAAGTGCCAGTAGAAGTACGTCCAGAACGTCGTACAACTTTAGGTCTTCGTTACCTAGTTAACTACGCTCGTCTTCGTGGTGAAAAAACAATGGAAGAGCGTTTAGCTAACGAAATCCTTGATGCTTCTAACAACACTGGTGCATCAGTTAAAAAGCGTGAAGATATGCACAAAATGGCAGAAGCGAACAAAGCATTCGCTCACTACCGTTGGTAATCTAAACATCGCATAAGCCCAATATGGAAGGAGAAATACCTTATGAAACGCGAATTCTCTCTTGAGAATACTCGTAATATTGGGATCATGGCTCACATTGATGCTGGTAAAACAACAACTACTGAGCGTATCCTTTATTACACAGGTAAGATTCACAAAATCGGTGAAACTCACGAAGGCGCTTCTCAAATGGACTGGATGGAGCAAGAGCAAGAACGTGGTATCACAATCACTTCTGCTGCAACAACAGCTCAATGGGACGGCCACCGTGTAAACATCATCGATACTCCTGGACACGTAGACTTCACTGTAGAAGTTGAACGTTCATTACGCGTACTTGATGGTGCTGTAACAGTTCTTGATGCTCAATCTGGTGTTGAACCTCAAACTGAAACAGTATGGCGTCAAGCTACAACTTACGGCGTTCCACGTATCGTGTTCATTAACAAAATGGATAAAACAGGAGCAGATTTCCTATATTCTGTAGGAACTCTACACGAACGTTTACAAGCAAACGCTCATCCTATCCAATTACCTATCGGAGCTGAAGATCAGTTCTCAGCAATCATTGACTTAGTTGAAATGAAAGCTACTTTCTACGGTGACGAAAAAGG
This sequence comes from Lysinibacillus sp. NPDC096212, assembly GCF_044763105.1. Classification (NCBI taxonomy): domain Bacteria; kingdom Bacillati; phylum Bacillota; class Bacilli; order Caryophanales; family Bacillaceae; genus Lysinibacillus; species Lysinibacillus sp. NPDC096212. The sequence continues at coordinate 159,158 of NZ_JBIWFQ010000007.1, forward strand.
TACAGCAGTAACTGAAGGTGAAATTCCTGAAGAACACCGCGCACAAGCTGAAGAATACCGTGAAAAATTAATCGATGCTGTTGCAAGTGTTGATGAAGAAATCATGGAAAAATATTTAGAAGGTGAAGAAATTTCTGTTGCTGAACTTAAAGCGGCTATCCGTCGTGCTACGATCGCAGTAGAATTTTACCCAGTAATCTGTGGTACAGCATTCAAACACAAAGGCGTACGCCCAATGTTAGATGCAGTTATCGATTACTTACCATCTCCATTAGATGTACCAGCAATCAAAGGTACTGATGTTGATGGTGACGAGGAATTAGAACGTCATTCTTCAGATGAGGAGCCATTCTCAGCTCTTGCATTTAAAGTTATGACTGACCCATTCGTAGGTAAATTAACTTTCTTCCGTGTGTATTCTGGAACTTTAGAATCAGGTTCATACGTACAAAACTCTTCTAAAGGTAAACGTGAACGCGTAGGCCGTATCCTACAAATGCACGCAAACTCTCGTGAAGAGATTTCTAAAGTATTCGCTGGGGACATCGCAGCAGCAGTAGGTCTTAAAGATACTACTACTGGTGATACTCTATGTGACGAGAAAAACCTAGTTATTCTTGAATCAATGGAATTCCCTGAGCCAGTAATTTCTCTTTCTGTAGAACCAAAATCAAAAGCTGACCAAGATAAAATGGGTCAAGCTTTACAAAAACTTCAAGAAGAGGATCCAACTTTCCGTGCTCATACTGACACAGAAACTGGTCAAACAATCATCTCAGGTATGGGTGAGCTTCACCTTGATATCTTAGTTGACCGTATGCGCCGTGAATTTAAAGTAGAAGCTAACGTAGGTGCTCCAATGGTATCTTACCGTGAAACATTCCGTAGCTCTGCAAAAGTTCAAGGTAAATTCACTCGCCAATCTGGTGGTCGTGGACAATACGGAGACGTAACGATTGAGTTCTCTCCAAATGAAGAAGGTAAAGGCTTTGAATTCGAAAACGCTATCGTTGGTGGTGTAGTACCTCGTGAATACATTCCTGCAGTAGAAGCTGGTCTTCGTGACTCTCTTGACCGCGGTGTAGTAGCTGGTTACCCACTTATCGACATTAAAGCGAAATTAGTATTCGGTTCTTACCATGACGTTGACTCGAATGAGATGGCGTTCAAAATCGCTGCATCTATGGCTCTTAAAGAAGCTTCGAAGCAATGTGATGCAGTTATTTTAGAACCAATGATGAAAGTAGAAGTTGTAATTCCAGAAGAATACCTTGGTGATATCATGGGTAACATTACTTCTCGTCGCGGACGCGTAGAGGGTATGGAAGCTCGCGGTAACTCTCAAGTTGTTCGTGCAATGGTTCCTTTAGCGGAAATGTTTGGTTATGCAACAACTCTTCGTTCAGCAACGCAAGGTCGTGGTGTATTCTCAATGACATTCGATCATTATGAAGAAGTACCAAAATCAATCGCTGCTGAAATCATCAAAAAAAATAAAGGTGAATAATTGAATTTTCATCTTGCATAAAGTATAACTAATTTGTAAGCTATGATTGTGGGATAGAGGATGGGCCCGTTCTCTATCAGCATTCATTCTATAAATTTTAAAATTAAAACATATAATTTTGAGGAGGCAATCTCTAATGGCTAAAGAAAAATTCGACCGTTCAAAAACGCATGCTAACATTGGTACAATCGGACACGTTGACCATGGTAAAACTACTTTAACTGCTGCTATCGCAACAGTTCTTTCTAAAAAAATGGGTGGGGAAGCTAAATCATACGCTGATATCGATAACGCTCCAGAAGAAAAAGAACGTGGTATTACAATCAATACTTCTCACGTAGAATATGAAACTGATACTCGTCACTATGCACACGTTGACTGCCCAGGACACGCTGACTATGTTAAAAACATGATCACTGGTGCTGCACAAATGGACGGCGGTATCTTAGTAGTATCTGCTGCTGATGGCCCAATGCCACAAACTCGTGAACACATCCTTTTATCTCGTCAAGTAGGTGTTCCTTACTTAGTAGTATTCATGAACAAATGTGATATGGTAGACGACGAAGAATTATTAGAATTAGTAGAAATGGAAATCCGTGACCTACTTTCTGAATATGACTTCCCAGGTGACGATCTTCCTGTAATCAAAGGTTCTGCTCTTAAAGCTCTTGAAGGCGAAGCAGAATGGGAAGAAAAAATCGTTGAATTAATGGACGCTGTAGATTCTTACATCCCAACTCCAGAACGTCAAACTGACAAACCATTCATGATGCCAGTAGAGGACGTATTCTCTATCACTGGTCGTGGTACAGTTGCAACTGGCCGTGTTGAACGTGGTCAAGTTAAAGTTGGTGACGTAATTGAAATCATCGGTATCACTGAAGAAGCTAAATCTACTACTGTAACTGGTGTAGAAATGTTCCGTAAATTATTAGACTACGCTGAAGCTGGTGACAACATCGGTGCTTTACTTCGTGGTGTAGCTCGTGAAGAAATCCAACGTGGTCAAGTATTAGCTAAACCAGGCTCAATCACTCCACACACTAACTTCAAAGCTGAAGTTTATGTTTTATCAAAAGAAGAGGGTGGCCGTCATACTCCATTCTTCTCTAACTACCGTCCTCAGTTCTACTTCCGTACAACTGACGTAACAGGTATCTGTAACTTACCAGAAGGCGTTGAAATGGTAATGCCTGGCGATAACATCGAAATGACAGTAGAACTTATCGCTCCAATCGCTCTTGAAGAAGGTACTAAATTCTCTATCCGTGAGGGTGGCCGTACTGTAGGCGCTGGCGTAGTTGCTTCTATCCAAAAATAATTTTAGCGCAAGCTAATTTTCAAACCAATCTGTAGGGACGCTTACAGATTGGTTTTTTTGTGTTAAAATATGTAAAGAATATTTGGTAATCTTAGTTGAATTAGATTATTTTATGTATACATAATGGGTGAAATACCGAAAAAATACAAATAGCGTTTTTTACACCGCTAGAGATGAAAGCTAATACCATCGGACGCCCCAGTCGGAACGGAAATCAGCCTCAGGTTATGACGATGAGCTTATTTAATACATATAAACATTTCATGAAAGGAGAATTTGCAAATGGAGATGAAAATATTGCTGATTGAAGACGATCCATCAATTTTCGAAATGATTCAGACACGTTTTGCACAATGGTCACTCCAAGTTGTAGGTCCTAAAGACTTTCAAAAGGTAATGGATGATTTTATTGAACAAAAGCCGCAGCTTGTATTGATTGACATTCAGCTTCCAGCCTATGATGGCTTTCATTGGTGTCGTGAAATACGTCATATCTCAAAGGTGCCAATTCTCTTTTTATCTTCACGAGACCACCCAATGGATATGGTTATGGCAATGCAAATGGGTGCGGATGACTTTGTACAAAAGCCTTTCCATATGGAAGTATTACTAGCAAAGGTACAAGCTATTTTACGCCGTACATATGATTATATAGAAGAATCCATGGATGTCACACGGTTTAATGGTGCAGTTATTGACTATGCACGCAGTGAAATTATGTATGGAGGTAACCTTGCTTCGCTAACAAAAAATGAACTCTTTATTTTACGCATTTTAGTGGAGAAGGCCGATCAAATAGTTTCTAGAGATGATTTAATGAGAAAGTTATGGGATGATGAGCGCTTTGTCAATGATAATACATTGTCGGTAAATGTTAATCGATTACGCACTAAGCTAGAGGATATAGGTTTACAAGAAGCGATTTTAACTAAAAAGGGACTTGGTTATATGGCTGTAACACAAGGGACGTGAGTGACAATGCTAATTCTATTTTTAAGAGAACGGCTCGCTTGGATAGGCTTTTTCGCTTTTATCATCGTTATGATCAATGTTTTATTTTCTTTAGACGCTGGATTAGAGGGAATATCTATTTGGTATATGAATGTTAGTGTGCTTATTAGTTTTATGGTCTTTCTTATTTGGCGATATATACTAGAAGTAAGGCAGCTAAAGGATTTCCTGGGAAATGTGGAAAGTCAACTCGATGATGTGCATAGCAATAGTATGTCGTTATCACCTTTTCAAACAGCATACCTGACGAAAATTGAAGATGTTTTTTACGACAAGAACACAGAGTTAAATCAAGCGAAGGTACAGCTGCAGGAATATTCGGATGAACTCCTAGCGTGGGTTCATGAAGTAAAGGCACCTTTGACTTCAATTAATTTAATGCTGGATCACGTAGAAGATTTGACACTACGTCGTAAATTGGAGACTGAGTGGTTAAGACTACATTTATTAGTTGATCAGCAGCTGCACCAAACACGTTTAGCTTCTATTGAAAAAGATAATTATATGTCAGAGGTCGAGTTAAGAACTGTGGTCTATAAGGAAATAAGAGCTATGCAGGCATGGTGTATTGAAAAAGGTATTGGTTTCGATGTTGCAGAGTTAACAGAGGCAGTGATGACGGATGGTAAATGGTTAGCCTTTATAATCCGACAAATTCTGTCTAATGCCATTAAATATAGTCCTACAAACTCAGAGGTATCGATTTTTACGGAAGTAGATGTAACTGGAGCAACACTACTACATATAAAAGATGCAGGTGTTGGCATTCGTAAGGAGGATCTACCTCGAATTTTTTATAAATCGTATACTGGGACAGCCGGAAGAGAATCAGCACAATCGACAGGTATGGGCTTATATTTAGCCTATAATGTGGCGCAGAAAATCGGTGTTCGTATTACTGTTCAATCCAGTGTTGGTGAAGGCTCGATATTTACATTGCGTTTTCCATTGCAAAATGAATATGTCAAACTAACAGGTAGATGACGAAATTGTCACCTACCTTTTTATATTGTCATGTAAAACGCACGAATTAACGACATAGACAGGGTACACTTGAACTATAGAAAGGGGCGTTTACAAGTGGCGGTTTTAATTGGTCGTAAAGTAAAAAAAGTATATGGTAAAAAATCAACAGCCCAAGAGGTGTTAAAGGGTATTGATGTAGAAGTGAATCAAGGTGAATTTGTTGGCATTATGGGACCTTCAGGCTCTGGGAAGACAACACTCTTAAATGTTCTGTGTTCAATTGACTTTGCAACTGAAGGTGTTATTGAAATAAATGGTCAAAACTTACGTGGTATGAAGGAGAAGGCGTTAGCTAATTTCCGTCGTGAACAATTGGGATTCATTTTCCAAGATTATAATTTATTAGATACACTAACGGTGAAAGAAAATATTTTACTACCATTAGCTATTGGGAGGCTACCAAAGGCTGTTGCAGAGAGCCGTGTAAAGGAGCTTACACATTTATTAGGTATTGCTGAGATTTTAAATAAATATCCAAACGAAATATCAGGTGGTCAAAAGCAACGTACATCAGCGGCTCGGGCACTAATTACAAATCCTTCGCTTGTATTTGCTGATGAACCTACAGGCGCACTTGATTCAAAATCAGCTACTGCACTTTTAAAAAATCTACAAAGTATTAATGAGTCAAAAAAAGCAACGATTATGATGGTTACGCATGATGCAGTAGCAGCGAGTTTTTGTACACGTGTTTTATTTTTGAAGGACGGGCTTATTTATAGTGAGCTATATAAAGGAGATAAAACGAGACAAGCATTTTTTCAAGAGATCATGCATACGCAAAGTGTGCTAGGCGGTGACGGCTATGAGTCTTAGTAAACTCGTACTACGCAGTATGAAGAAAAATATGAAGCATTATTATTTATATTTTTTCGCACTTATTTTTAGTGTTACTTTATATTTTTCTTTTGTGACATTGCAAAATAATGCTGAAGTGTTGGCTACAGTAGACAAGAGCGGTACCGCCAAAGCGGGATTTGCTGCGGCAACCTATATGCTGTACTTTATTGTCTTGTTTTTCGTCCTATATGCCAACCATCTATTTATGAAGCGTCGCAGTAAGGAAATAGGCTTGTATCAGCTAATAGGGATGACAAAGGGGCTCATCGTACGCTTATTAGCGGTAGAAAGTATCCTCTTATTTGTAGGAGCAATCGTTTTAGGGATGCTTGCAGGGTTCTTTAGTTCGCGCTTATTTGCAATGATATTACTGCGGGTACTCGAAAAAGAGGCGCTTGTGACGATGACATTTAGTACAGAGGCATTACAGCAGTCTATCGTAGTATTTGCCATTCTGCTAGTAATTGTACTTGTGCAAATGGCTTGGATGATTTATCGCGTATCATTACTATCATTATTCAGTGCTTCCAAGCAAGCCGATGAGCGCGTAAAGCGTTTCAACCCATTACAAATGGTTATTGGTTTTTTAGGACTTGTATTTATTGCATATGGCTACTATGCATCAACGAAGCTTTTCGATATTAACTCTCAGGGTAATTTAACGCTTAATATGATTATTATTTTAACAACTACCATTGGTGGAACATTCCTTGTTTTCCGTTTCTCTGTAGCATTTATTATAAATTCAATTCGTCTTAAGAAAAATGGACATTTAACTGTCCGTGATGTATTAGCATTAACACCGATTATGCATCGTATGAAAGGCAATGCGAAATCCTTAACGCTTATTACGGTTTTAACGGGTTTTTCACTTGGGCTTACAACTTTAGCATATATTTCGTATTATTCATCAGAATCGTCGGCATATAGCCAAGTGCCTGGTGATTATGTATTACTTGAAGATAAGGGCCAGGAATTTTTAAAGAAGCTAGAAGAAAATAATATTGCTTTTGATAAAAGAGATTACCGATTACAGAGCGTTTCAGCTTCGTTTACACAATTATTATCTGATAGTCAGCAAAATGAGGATAATCCCCTTTTTGGTTTAGATGGAATCATTTATACAATTCCACTTTCTGATTATCAACAATTAGTTCCTGAAGCTTCCGTTTCGGATAATGATGTTATATTAACAAACTATGGTGGTTATATGGCAGAGATGTTTCCGCTTGAAAAGGATCGTGATGTAGTTGTCACACCAAGAGGTCCAGAGGGGACTAAGGAAGAAACGCTTCATGTTATAGAGGTTCGAGATGAAAGTATTATAAGTGGTACTGTGACTTCTGGGCCGGGGGGGCCAATTTTTGTAGTTCCAGATGCACTGTTTGAAAAGTTAGCTGCTCATGATGTACCTGATATGTGGCAAAATCAAACTACTATAAATCTAAAGAATAAAAGTGATTTAGCTCTAGCAGAGAAATTATATATGCAATCAAATGGCGAAAACTTTATACAATCCTATGAAGAAGAGCGTAAGGTGAATATCGAAACGTTAGGAATAACGATATTTACAGTAGCATTTTTAGGCTTAGCGTTTTTAATGACAACAGGTAGTATTTTATACTTTAAACAAATGTCTGAGGCTGAAGAGGAGCGAGGTTCTTATACGATATTAAGAAAGATTGGCTTTGCTGAAAAAGATATTATGAAAGGCATATATATGAAACAAGCTTTTAATTTTGGTGTTCCATTAATAATAGGGCTGCTCCATAGTTACTTTGCTGTAAAGTCGGGCTGGTTTTTATTCGGCTCAGAGTTAACTGCGCCATTGTGGATTGCTATGAGCTGCTATATAGCGTTATACGCTATCTTCGCTATACTTTCCGTTGGCTATTATAAAAAAGTCATTCGTGAATCATTATAATAGGAAGAAACCTAAAAGCAGTATGATTATTTAAGATCATACTGTTTTTTTGTCGTTTAAATTAGGAAGATTATTATAGGGGCATAAAAATATCTTGACTTTCAATTATTAGACGGTTAAAGTTTAACGTATTAGTAATCTAGTGTACGAAAGTGAAGTGTTGAAATGAACGCAGTAATTGTGGCAGTAGCTGTCATGTTAATATTAAGCTTGCTCCGTATCAATGTTGTTCTTTCTCTTGTGTTGGGGGCCTTTGCGGGAGGTCTAACAAGTGGCATGGGCATTGAAGCAACTGTAAAATCATTTACAGAAGGATTAGGAGCAGGGGCAACTATTGCTTTAAGCTATGGGTTGCTTGGTGGTTTTGCTATCGCCATTTCAAAAACAGGAATTCCTGAATTAATGATTGCAGGGATTTTAAAGATATTAAATAAAAACGGTACAAGTAATCGAAAAGGTTTAATGAAGGTTTTAATTTTCCTACTGATCTTTATGATGTCTATTTTCTCACAAAACGCAATTCCAATTCATATAGCCTTTATCCCACTATTGATCCCTCCGATTTTAAAGGTATTAAATATGCTAGAGGTAGACCGACGAATTATCGCTACATTAATTGCTGTTGGTTTAATAGGGACGTATAGTTTCGTACCTGCTGGCTTCGGAGCTATTTTCCAAGATATCGTTTCTACTCAAGTAACCAAGGCAGGTATGGAAGCATCTTCACGTGATGTACCAGTAGCGATGGCTATACCCGTTCTGGGGATGTTAATTGGATTATGTGTAGCCTTTTTCGTATATCGAAAACCTCGACAATATCAAAACAATGATATTGAGACAGAATCTTTAAATGTTCATGTCAGTAAGTTCGTTATTTTTTCTACGACTGTGGCTTTAATTGTCTCTCTAGGTGCACAAATTTATACAGGTTCGATGATTGTAGGTGCTTTTGCAGGAATTATGATGATGTATTTTACTGGTGCCCTTAAATGGAAAGAGGCAGATGAGATTCTTTCAGAGGGAATGAAGATGATGGCCTTTATTGGTTTTGTTATGATCGCTGCAAATGGTTTTGCATCTGTTATTAACGCTACGGGTCATGTAGATAGCTTAATTTTAAACTCTTTAACAATTCTTCAAGGAAATAAGAGTCTAGCTATATTGATTATGTTGGTCATTGGTTTAATAGTGACGATGGGGATTGGTTCATCCTTTGCAACAGTACCTATCATTGCAACTTTATTTGTTCCTCTTGCACAAGGGTTAGGAATGAGTCCTTTGGCGATTATCTGTCTTATAGGTACAGCAGGTGCTTTAGGTGATGCCGGTTCTCCTGCTTCAGATTCTACTCTTGGACCAACGGCAGGTTTAAATGTAGATGGACAACATAATCACATTTGGGATACATGTGTGCCAACGTTTATTTTTATAAACATCCCACTCATTATATTTGGCTGGGTTGCATGTGTGTTTTTCTTATAAGTAATAGAAAGAGCAGTTTCTAACTATTAGAGGCTGCTTTTTTTATTGTCATTATGAAATTATAGATTCTTAATGGTGGGATAATTAAGTGCATCGTTTTCGTCTAGGATAAAGTGCATCATCTACAAATTGAGTTCACCAGTGCTTTAGCGAACACGTTCTTGCAGCTGATTATTGTTAGAAATATTCGAAAACGTTGATATAACAACCTTATGTGTTGCAATGTTCATGGGAATTTTATATACTAGTAAACGGCTTAGATAAGCGAGAAATATTAGTAGTAAGAATATCTGCAACATTTAAAAGAATTTAGCGAAAAGCCTTGCTTATTCTTTTTTTATTGTGTATAATGTTGAATGTTGGTCTTTGACTGCGATGAAACGAGAGGTTGCCGACACACCCGGCCGCTTTGCCATGGCGGTGTGTGGGAAAATTTTCGTGGAGAATGTCTAGAAAATAGGCGAGAAGGAGGGAAAATAATGGCAAAACAAAAGATTCGTATTCGTTTAAAAGCGTATGATCACCGTATTTTAGATCAATCTGCTGAGAAAATTGTGGAAACTGCAAAACGTTCAGGTGCAAGTGTATCAGGTCCGATTCCACTTCCAACTGAGAAGTCTGTGTACACAATTCTTCGTGCTGTTCACAAGTATAAAGATTCTCGTGAACAATTCGAAATGCGTACGCATAAACGTCTGATCGATATCGTTAACCCAACACCACAAACTGTTGATGCGTTAATGAAACTTGATTTACCATCTGGCGTTGATATCGAAATCAAACTTTAATGGTAAAAAATATAACTTTTTTAAAACTTACAGGAGGTGTGACAAATGACTAAAGGAATCTTAGGTAGAAAAATTGGTATGACACAAGTTTTCGCTGAAAACGGCGATTTAATCCCGGTAACAGTTATCGAGGCTGCTCCAAACGTAGTACTTCAAAAGAAAACTGTTGAAACAGACGGCTACGAAGCTATCCAAGTTGGTTTTGAAGACAAGCGTGTTAAGCTTTCTAACAAACCAGAACAAGGTCACGTAGCAAAAGCGAACACTGCTCCTAAGCGCTTCATCCGTGAATTCCGCAACGTAAACGTTGGAGAATACGAAGTTGGTCAAGAAGTCAAAGTAGAAATTTTCGCAGAAGGCGATGTAATTGATGTAACAGGTGTTACTAAAGGTAAAGGTTTCCAAGGTGTAATTAAACGCCATGGTCAATCTCGTGGTCCTATGGCCCACGGTTCTCGTTACCACCGTCGTCCTGGTTCAATGGGTCCAGTTGCTCCGAACCGCGTATTCAAACAAAAGAAATTACCTGGTCAAATGGGTGGCACTGTAGTTACAATCCAAAACTTAGAAATCGTGAAAGTTGATGCGGAACGTAACTTACTACTTGTTAAAGGTAATGTTCCTGGTTCTAAAAAAGCTCTAGTTACAGTTAAAACTGCAATTAAAGCTAAGTAATCACCTAAGGAAAGGAGGAAACAGGAATGACAAAAGTATCTGTACTTAGTCAAACAGGTGCTTCAGTTGGTGAAATCGAATTAAACGATGCGATTTTTGGAATCGAGCCAAATGAAGCAGTATTATTCGACGCTGTAGTAGCTCAACGTGCTTCTCTTCGTCAAGGTAATCACAAGGTTAAAAACCGTTCTGAAGTTGCTGGTGGTGGTCGTAAACCATGGCGTCAAAAAGGAACTGGTCGTGCTCGTCAAGGTTCTATCCGTTCTCCACAATGGCGCGGTGGTGGTATCGTATTCGGTCCAACTCCACGTAGCTACTCTTATAAATTACCGAAAAAAGTTCGCCGCTTAGCTCTTAAATCAGCTTTATCAGCTAAAGTAGTAGAACAAAACTTCTTAGTTCTTGATGCTCTTACATTAGCAGCACCAAAAACAAAAGAATTCACAAAAATTCTTAAAGATCTTTCTTTAGAGAAAAAATCTTTATTCGTAACTGCTGACCTAGATGAAAACGTAGCATTATCTGCTCGTAACATCCCTGGTGTAACAGTTTTAACTGCAAATGGAATCAACGTTCTTGATCTATTAGGTCATGAAAAAGTTGTATTCACAAAATCTGCAGTAGAAAAAGTTGAGGAGGTGCTTGGATAATGGAAGCACGTGATATTTTAAAACGTCCGGTCATTACTGAGCGTTCTTCAGAACTTATGGCAGAGAAAAAGTATACTTTCGAAGTAGACACTCGCGCTAACAAAACTCAAGTAAAAGACGCTGTAGAAGAAATCTTTGGTGTAACAGTTGAGAAAGTAAACGTTCTTAACTACAAAGGTAAATTCAAACGCGTAGGCCGTTACGGTGGTTACACTAACAAACGTCGTAAAGCGATTGTTAAATTAACTGCTGATAGCAAAGAAATCGAATTATTCGAAATGTAATCCTTTATGGATTTATGATTTGAACAATCAAGAAGGAGGGAAACACAATGGCGATTAAAAAGTATAAACCTACCTCTAATGGTCGTCGTAATATGACGTCTTTAGACTTTGCGGAAATTACAACTAACAAGCCTGAGAAATCATTGCTTGAACCAACTAAACGCAAAGCTGGTCGTAACAACCAAGGTAAAATCACTGTTCGTCATCATGGCGGTGGACATAAGAAGCAATACCGTGTTATCGATTTCAAACGTGTAAAAGATGGCATTCCGGCTAAAGTTGCTACTATTGAATATGATCCAAACCGTTCTGCGAATATCGCATTAATCAACTACGCTGATGGAGCAAAAGCTTACATCTTAGCACCAAAAGGTCTAGAGGTTGGTCAAACAATCGTATCTGGTCCAGATGCTGATATTAAAGTAGGTAACACATTACCATTAGCAAACATTCCAATGGGTACTACAATCCATAACATCGAGTTAAAACCTGGTAAAGGTGGACAATTAGTACGTTCTGCAGGTACTTCTGCTCAAGTACTTGGTCGTGAAGACAAATACGTAATCGTTCGTCTACAATCTGGTGAAGTACGTTTAGTGTTAGCTACTTGCCGCGCTACAATCGGTCAAGTTGGTAACGAACAACACGAACTAGTACACATCGGTAAAGCAGGTCGTAGCCGTTGGTTAGGTAAACGCCCAGAAGTTCGTGGTTCTGTAATGAACCCTAACGATCACCCACACGGCGGTGGTGAAGGACGTTCTCCAATCGGACGTAAATCACCAATGACTCCTTGGGGTAAACCAGCACTTGGTTACAAAACTCGCAAGAAGAAAAACAAATCGGATAAATTCATCATCCGTAGTCGTAAAAAATAAAGTGGTTAAACTACGGTTCTATGTGAGAGCCGTGGTGGAATCACGGAGGGAGGTTCCTACATGGGTCGCAGCTTGAAAAAAGGACCTTTTGTCGATGACCACTTAATGAAAAAAGTGGAAGCGCAAGAGGCTTCTGAGAAAAAACAAGTTATTAAAACTTGGTCTCGCCGTTCTACAATTTTCCCGACATTCATCGGTTTAACTATTGCTGTTTATGATGGACGTAAACACGTTCCTGTATACGTAACAGAAGATATGGTAGGCCATAAACTTGGTGAGTTCGCACCGACACGCGCTTACAAAGGTCACGGTGCAGACGACAAGAAAACAAGACGCTAATTTTGAGAGGAGGTAAATCCTAATGACACAAGCTAAAGCTATCGCTCGTACTGTTCGCATTGCTCCTCGTAAAGTCCGTCTAGTTGTAGACTTAATCCGAGGCAAGCAAGTTGGTGAGGCAGTTGCAATTTTACGTCATACTCCAAAAGCGGCGTCTCCAGTCGTTGAAAAAGTATTAAAATCTGCAGTTGCTAACGCTGAACACAACTACGATCTTGACATCAACTCTTTAGTAGTTTCTGAAGTTTTCGTTGATGAAGGTCCAACATTAAAACGTTTCCGTCCACGTGCACAAGGACGTGCAAGCGCAATTAACAAACGCACAAGCCACATCACGCTAGTGGTATCTGAGAAGAAGGAGGGTTAATCCGTGGGTCAAAAAGTACATCCAATAGGACTACGCGTTGGTATTATTCGTGACTGGGAGTCAAAATGGTACGCTGAAAAAGACTATGCAACTCTACTTCACGAAGACATCAAAGTGCGTAAATATATTGAAACGGCTCTTAAAGACGCTTCTGTTTCTAAAGTAGAAATCGAACGCGCTGCAAACCGTGTAAACATTACAATTCACACTGCGAAACCAGGTATGGTAATCGGTAAAGGTGGTTCTGAAGTTGAAAATCTTCGTAAATACCTTAGCGATTTAACTGGTAAACGTGTACACATCAACATTATCGAAATCAAACGTGCTGATCTTGACGCTCGTCTAGTAGCTGAAAACATCGCTCGTCAATTAGAAAACCGTGTATCATTCCGTCGTGCGCAAAAGCAAGCGATCCAACGCACAATTCGTGCTGGTGCAAAAGGAATTAAAACACAAGTATCTGGTCGTTTAGGTGGCGCTGATATCGCGCGTGCTGAACACTATAGTGAAGGAACTGTTCCACTTCATACTCTACGTGCTGACATCGACTATGCACACGCAGAAGCTGACACTACTTACGGTAAATTAGGCGTTAAAGTATGGATCTACCGTGGTGAAGTTCTTCCTACGAAGAAATCTGTGGAAGGAGGCAAATAATATGTTATTGCCTAAACGCGTAAAATACCGTCGTGAACACCGCGGAAACATGCGTGGCGAAGCGAAAGGCGGTAAAGAAGTATCTTTCGGCGAATGGGGCTTACAAGCTCAAACAGCTAGCTGGATTACTAACCGTCAAATCGAATCTGCACGTATCGCGATGACTCGTTACATGAAACGTGGCGGTAAAGTTTGGATTAAAATCTTCCCGCACAAACCTTACACTAAAAAACCTCTAGAAGTCCGCATGGGTTCTGGTAAAGGTTCTCCTGAAGGTTGGGTTGCAGTAGTAAAACCAGGAAAAGTAATGTTCGAAATCGCTGGTGTATCTGAAGAGATCGCACGTGAAGCACTTCGTTTAGCATCACATAAGCTTCCTGTTAAATGTAAGATCGTAAAACGTCAAGAAACTGGTGGTGAATCTAATGAAAGCTAATGAAATCCGTGACCTTGCCACTTCTGAATTAGAATTGAAAGTGAAATCACTGAAAGAAGAGCTTTTCAACCTTCGCTTCCAATTGGCGACTGGTCAATTAGAAAACACAGCTCGTATTCGTGAAGTGCGTAAAGCAATCGCGCGTATGAAAACTGTTATTCGTGAAAGAGAAATCAGTGCAAACAACTGATAAAGGAGGTTTTCAAGTATGACTGAGCGTAATCAACGCAAAGTTTACACGGGCCGCGTTGTTTCAGATAAAATGGACAAAACTATTTCTGTTTTAGTTGAAACTCACAAAAAGCACAAGCTTTATGGTAAACGTGTAAAATACTCAAAAAAGTTTAAGGCTCATGATGAGTTAAACACAGCGAAAATCGGTGATATCGTACGTATCATGGAAACTCGCCCGCTATCAGCTACTAAACGTTTCCGTCTAGTTGAAGTTGTAGAAAAAGCGGTTATTATTTAATAACTATTTCGGAACAACCAATTTCCGAAGGGAGGTAACCTAAGTGATCCAACAAGAAAGTCGTATGAAAGTTGCTGACAACTCAGGTGCACGTGAAGTTCTTACAATTAAAGTCCTTGGTGGCTCTGGCCGTAAAACTGCTAACATCGGTGATATCGTTGTTTGTACAGTTAAGAAAGCAACACCAGGTGGCGTTGTTAAGAAGGGTGACGTTGTTAAAGCTGTTATCGTTCGTACTAAATCAGGCGTACGTCGTAAAGATGGTACGTACATCAAATTTGATGAAAATGCTTGTGTAATTATTCGTGATGATAAATCACCACGCGGAACTCGTATTTTCGGACCTGTTGCACGTGAATTACGTGACAGCAACTTCATGAAAATCGTTTCTCTAGCTCCAGAAGTTCTTTAATTTCATGACAGTGCCAATCAAGGAGGTGCGACAGCATGCATGTAAAAAAAGGTGACAAGGTTAAGGTTATCACTGGTAAGGATAAAGGCAAAGAAGGCGTTATTCTTGCTGCTTACCCTAAACAAGATCGCGTTCTTGTTGAAGGTGTGAACATCGTGAAAAAACACGTAAAACCTAACCAATTGAATCCACAAGGTGGTATTGTAAGCCAAGAGGCTGCAATTCACATTTCGAACGTAATGCTAATCGATCCTAAATCTGGCGAGCCGACTCGTGTAGGTTATAAAATCGAAAACGGTAAAAAAGTTCGTGTTGCAAAAAAATCAGGTGCAGTAATCGACTAATTTCTATAAAAGAAGGGAGGTACACAAATGAGCCGCCTAAAAGAAAAATATTTAAATGAAGTTTCTCCTGCTCTTATGAGCAAGTTTGGATATAAATCAGTTATGCAATTGCCGAAAGTTGAGAAAATCGTTATCAACATGGGTGTTGGTGACGCAGTTCAAAACTCAAAAGCATTAGACGCAGCTGTAGAAGAATTAACAATTATCACTGGTCAAAAACCAGTTGTAACTAAAGCAAAAAAATCGATTGCAGGTTTCCGTCTACGTGAAGGTATGCCTATCGGTGCAAAAGTTACATTACGCGGTGAGCGTATGTATGAATTCTTGGACAAATTAATCTCAATTTCACTACCTCGTGTACGTGACTTCCGTGGTGTTTCTAAAAAAGCATTCGATGGTCGCGGTAACTACACTTTAGGTGTTAAAGAGCAATTAATTTTCCCAGAAATCGATTACGATAAAGTTTCAAAAGTACGCGGTATGGACATCGTGATCGTAACGACAGCGAATTCTGATGAAGAAGCTCGCGAGTTATTGACACAATTCGGTATGCCGTTCCAAAAGTAATTTAAACAAGGAGGGCGAAAACGTGGCTAAAAAATCTATGATCGTTAAACAACAACGTAAGCAAAAGTTTAAAGTGCAAGAATATACACGTTGTGAACGCTGTGGTCGTCCACACTCTGTATATCGCAAATTCAAACTTTGCCGTATTTGTTTCCGAGAACTTGCATATAAGGGACAAATTCCTGGCGTGAAAAAAGCCAGCTGGTAATCCCCTAATTTGGGAAGGAGGTAAATGTAATGACAATGACTGATCCGATTGCAGATATGCTTACTCGCATTCGTAATGCGAACATGGTTCGTCACGAGAAGTTAGAAGTACCAGCTTCCAACGTGAAAAAAGAAATCGCTGAAATTTTAAAGCGTGAAGGTTTCGTACGTGACGTAGAATACGTGGAAGACAACAAACAAGGTATCATCCGTATCTTCTTAAAATACGGTAAAGATAACGAGCGCGTTATCACTGGTTTAAAACGTATTTCTAAACCTGGTCTACGAGTATATGCAAAAACAAATGAAGTTCCTAAAGTTCTGAACGGTCTTGGTATCGCTTTAGTGTCAACTTCACAAGGTTTATTAACAGATAAAGAAGCTCGCGCTAAACAAGTTGGCGGCGAAGTTCTAGCATACGTTTGGTAATTAGCAATAAATGAATGGAGGTGCAACTAAATGTCTCGTGTAGGTAAAAAAATTATCGAGGTACCAGCTAACGTAACTGTTACTGTTGCAGCTGACAACTCAGTTACCGTTAAAGGTCCTAAAGGCGAACTTGTTCGTTCTTTCCACCAAGATATGAAAATTGAGCAAGAAGGTAACGTAATCTCTGTATCACGTCCTTCTGACTCAAAAGAACACCGCACAAACCACGGTACAACTCGTGCGCTATTAGCGAACATGATTACTGGTGTTTCTGCAGGTTTCGAAAAATCATTAGAACTTATCGGTGTTGGTTACCGTGCGCAATTACAAGGTAAAAAACTTGTTCTTAACGTAGGTTATTCACATCCAGTTGAGTTCACACCTGAAGATGGTCTAGAAGTTGAAGTTCCTTCAAACACTAAAATCATCGTTAAAGGTATCAGCAAAGAACGTGTTGGTGCTCTTGCATCTAACATCCGTGACGTGCGTCCACCAGAGCCTTACAAAGGTAAAGGGATCCGTTATGAAGGCGAATACGTTCGTCGTAAAGAAGGTAAAACAGGTAAATAATGCTGCTTAAGCATTAGAAAGGAGTGACCCTTGTGATTACGAAACAAGATAAAAATCAGGTTCGTAAAAAACGTCATGCACGCGTACGTTCTAAAATTTCGGGTACTGCTGAGCGTCCACGCTTAAACGTATTCCGTTCTAACAAGAACATCTACGCTCAACTTATCGATGACGTAGCAGGCGTAACAATCGTTAGCGCATCTTCTCAAGAAAATGGTTTTGAAAGTGCTGGTAGCAATGTTGATGCTGCAACTAAAGTCGGTGAAACAATCGCAAAACGCGCTACGGAAAAAAATATTACTGCTGTAGTATTTGACCGTGGTGGTTACTTATATCATGGACGTGTAAAAGCTTTAGCTGAAGCTGCACGTGAGAACGGTTTACAATTTTAATAAAAAGGAGGGACACATTTCATGAGTCGAATTGACGCAAACAAACTTGGAGAACTTGAAGAACGCGTAGTTACTATTAACCGTGTTGCTAAAGTTGTTAAAGGTGGACGTCGCTTCCGCTTCACAGCATTAGTTGTAGTTGGCGATAAAAACGGTCACGTTGGTTTCGGTACTGGTAAAGCTCAAGAGGTGCCAGATGCTATCCGTAAAGCTGTTGAAGATGCGAAGAAAAACTTAATCGAAGTGCCACGCGTAGGTGGAACAACTCCACACTTAGTGCAAGGTCGCTTTGGTGCAGGAGAAATCCTAATTAAACCTGCTGCTCCTGGTACAGGAGTTATCGCTGGTGGTCCAGTACGTGCCGTACTAGAACTTGCTGGTATTACTGATATTCTTTCAAAATCACTTGGAACTAACACACCAATCAATATGGTGCGTGCAACTATTCAAGGTTTAACTGAATTAAAACGCGTAGAGGACGTAGCTAAATTACGTGGTAAATCAGTGGAAGAAATATTAGGATAAGGGGGGAAAGATAATGGCTAACAAATTAGAAATCACCCTTACAAAATCTGTGATTGGTTCTAAACCAGCACAACGTAAAACTGTAGAAGCTCTAGGTTTACGTAAATTAAACCAAACTGTTGAGAAAGCTGACAATGCAGCAACTCGCGGTATGATTGATGTAGTAGCTCACTTAGTTACTGTAAAAGAAAACTAATTTTTAATTAACGAACAAGGAGGTGCCATCCAATATGAAACTTCATGAGTTAAAACCAGCAGAAGGATCCCGTAAAGTACGTAACCGCGTAGGTCGCGGTATCGGTTCTGGTAACGGTAAAACTGCAGGTAGAGGTCATAAAGGTCAAAACTCTCGTTCTGGCGGCGGTGTACGCCCAGGATTCGAGGGTGGTCAAAACCCTTTATTCCGTCGTTTACCGAAACGCGGCTTTACTAACATTAACCGTAAAGAGTACGCGATCGTTAATCTTGACACATTAAATCGTTTTGAAGATGGTGCAGAGGTAACAACTGCATTATTACTTGAAACAGGTTTAGTGAGCAATGAAAAAGCTGGAATTAAAGTTCTTGGAAACGGAACTCTTGATAAAAAGCTTACAGTAAAAGCTCATAAATTCTCAGCTTCAGCTAAAGAAGCAATCGAGAATGCCGGCGGAACTACTGAGGTGATTTAATGTTTCAGACGATCTCTAACTTTATGCGTGTTCGAGATATACGAAATAAAATCATTTTCACTCTTTTAATGTTAATCGTTTTCCGTATTGGTACGTTTGTACCGGTACCAAACGTTGACGCTAATGTATTAAAGGCAACTGATGAGTTCAGTCTCGTTGGTTTCCTAAATACTTTTGGCGGTGGTGCTTTGAGTAACTTCTCTATCTTTGCGATGGGAATTATGCCTTACATCACTGCTTCAATTATTGTTCAGTTATTGCAAATGGACGTAGTACCGAAATTTGCTGAGTGGGCAAAGCAAGGTGAAGTCGGAAGACGAAAACTTGCACAATTTACTCGTTACTTTACAATTATTCTTGCTTTTATCCAATCCTTCGCAATGTCATTTGGTTTTAACAGAATGTACGGCGGATCATTGATTAAAGAAGAAGGAATTTTAACATATGTTACGATTTCTATTGTATTAACGGCGGGTACAGCATTCCTAGTATGGCTTGCTGAACAAATTACTGCACATGGCGTTGGAAATGGTATTTCTATCGTAATTTTCGCAGGTATTACTGCGGCATTACCGAATGCCGTTAACCAAATCTATGCACAGCAAATCGAGGGTGCTGGGGATAAACTATTTATCAATCTAGTTATTCTTGGATTGCTTGTTTTAGTTATGCTTGCAGTTGTTGTTGGAGTTATCTACGTGCAACAAGCACTGCGTAAAATTCCAATTCAGTATGCTAAACGAGTTACTGGACGCAACCAACAAACAGGTGCTCAACAAACGCATTTACCGTTAAAAGTAAATGCTGCAGGGGTTATTCCGGTAATCTTTGCATCAGCGTTTCTGACGACACCACGTGTGTTAGCTCCATTCTTTGGTGAAGGTGCTGTAGCATCATTCATTGAACACTCGTTTAATAATGCTAATCCTGTTGGGATGGTTATTTACATTGTATTGATCGTCGCGTTCACATATTTCTATGCATTCGTACAAGTGAATCCAGAAAATGTGGCAGATAACTTGAAAAAGCAAGGTGCTTACATTCCGGGTATTCGTCCGGGTGAAAGTACGCAAACGTATTTAACAAGCGTGTTATATCGTCTGACATTTGTCGGTGCGATTTTCTTAACTGTTATTTCAGTAATGCCGATTATACTCATGAACATTATGAAACTACCTGCCACAGTGCAGATCGGTGGTACTAGTATTATTATCGTAGTCGGCGTAGCGCTGGAAACGATGAAACAGCTAGAATCTCAACTTGTTAAACGTCACTACAAAGGCTTTATGAAGTAATGTTGGTTTTTAGGGAACGTTCTATCGTTTCCTGAAATCAGCAAACCTTTTGTGGGAGGATTATTTCCGTATGAATATCGTTTTAATGGGTCTGCCAGGTGCTGGTAAAGGTACACAGGCAGATAAAATTGTTGAGAAGTACGCGATTCCTCATATTTCTACAGGCGATATGTTCCGTGCTGCTATTAAAGATGGTACAGAACTAGGCTTGCAGGCTAAATCGTTTATGGATCAAGGTGCTTTAGTGCCGGATGAAGTAACGATTGGCATTGTTCGTGAACGACTTGCTAAACATGATTGTGAAAAGGGCTTCTTATTAGATGGATTCCCACGTACTGTTCCTCAAGCTGAAGCTTTAGACAGCATTCTTGCTGATCTTGGTAAAGCTATTGAACATACAATTAACATCCAAGTTGAAAAAGATGAGCTAGTTGCTCGTCTATCAGGTCGTCGTATTTGTAAAACTTGTGGTACATCTTATCACCTTGTTTTCAATCCTCCAGCTGAGGAAGGAAAATGTGATAAAGATGGTGGCGAGCTTTATACGCGTGCGGATGATAATCCTGAAACGGTTGCAAACCGTCTGGAAGTAAATATGAAACAAGCACAACCTTTACTTGACTACTATGAAGTAAAAGGTGTGTTAACAAATATAGATGGACAGCAAGATATTAACAAAGTGTTTGCTGATCTTGATGCTCTATTACAGAGCAGCCGCAGCTGATACCCGGCTCCGGGCGCAGAATACTGCTTCCGCGGGAGGCATGCGGGAGCAACAACGAAACATAATTTTTTGAGAGTTGCAAAAGCATATTGTGCCCGGTATATATTTCTTTTAAAAAGTGCAACATTACTTTTGAAAGAGTATAATGGGTTTCGTGGAAGCATCTGTGTAACGGGTATGAATATCTCATCAAAGACATTCCGGTATTCGTGTAAACATGGGAGGTTCAGTTCCCTTAATGGTTCTGTATGTTCCGTGGATTGTGTGAAGCGAAACCAGACGAGCGTCTTTCAAACATCTCTCATACAATCCAAACATATGTTGAAACGAGGTTGCTTCTATAGTTGCAGCAGATATCCGTTTGATGTAACGATGAGAACTTTAATTTGCATATAGAGAGGAGACAGAGTAGATGGCGAAAGATGATGTAATTGAAGTCGAAGGGACAGTTGTTGAGACTTTGCCAAACGCGATGTTTAAGGTAGAATTAGAAAATGGACATGTGATTTTAGCACACGTTTCTGGTAAGATTCGTATGCACTTTATCCGTATTCTACCTGGAGATAAGGTTACTATCGAGTTATCTCCTTATGATTTAACTCGCGGTCGTATCACATACCGTTTTAAATAATCTTTTGCGCTCCGGACTACTAAGGAGGTTAGGTTAGATGAAAGTGAGACCATCTGTAAAACCGATCTGCGAAAAATGTAAAGTAATTCGCCGACGCGGTAAAGTAATGGTAATTTGTGAAAATCCTAAACACAAACAAAAACAAGGTTAATTCTAAAGGAGGTGCACAACGTACATGGCACGTATTGCTGGTGTTGACATTCCTCGCGACAAACGCGTGGTAATTTCATTAACTTACATTTACGGTATTGGTAAAACTACAGCTCAGAAAGTATTAGCTGACGCAGGTATTTCAGAAGATACACGCGTACGCGACTTAACTGAAGATGAGTTAAACAAAATCCGTGAACAATTAGACTCATACAAACTTGAAGGTGACTTACGTCGCGAAACTTCATTAAATATTAAACGTCTGATGGAAATCGGTTCATTCCGTGGTATCCGTCACCGTCGTGGTTTACCTGTTCGTGGTCAAAATACGAAGAACAATGCGCGTACGCGTAAAGGTCCTCGTAAAACAGTAGCGAACAAGAAAAAATAATCAGTAAAGGAGGTTCCTTCTTAACATGGCTCGTAAACAACAAACTCGTAAACGTCGTGTGAAAAAGAATATCGAATCTGGTATTGCACACATTCGTTCTACATTCAACAATACAATCGTAACGATTACAGATATGCAAGGTAACGCTGTATCTTGGTCAAGTGCTGGTGCTCTTGGTTTCCGTGGTTCACGTAAATCTACACCATTCGCTGCTCAAATGGCTGCAGAAACTGCTGCTAAAGCATCCCTTGAACATGGTCTGAAAACGTTGGAAGTAACTGTTAAAGGTCCTGGTGCAGGTCGTGAAGCTGCAATTCGTGCACTTCAAGCTGCTGGTTTAGATGTAACTGCTATTAAAGACGTTACTCCAGTTCCTCATAATGGTTGCCGTCCGCCAAAACGTCGTCGCGTGTAATGGGTGCGTCTCATATTGTATGAGAACATCATTTTTTGTACAGACTGTCTTGTGCAGATAATAAACGATACGTCATTGACGATCGAATCTATGATGGAAAGAACCTATACATTCGATGTTTTGAAGGAGGGTAAATAAAATGATCGAAATTGAAAAACCAAAGATTGAAACGGTGGAGATCAGCGAAGATTCCAAATATGGAAAGTTTGTTGTAGAACCGCTTGAACGCGGATATGGAAACACTTTGGGTAATTCTTTACGTCGTATCCTTCTGTCTTCATTACCAGGAGCTGCTGTCACTTCAATTCAAATTGACGGTGTTCTTCACGAATTCTCAACTGTAGAAGGCGTTGTAGAGGATGTAGCTTCAATTATTTTGAACGTGAAAAAACTAGCTCTTAAAATCTACTCTGACGAAGAAAAAGTTATTGAGATTGATGTAAAAGGCGATGGTACAGTTACAGCTGCTGACATTACACATGACAGTGATGTAGAAATTTTAAACCCGGATCTATATATTGCAACAATCGCTAAAAACGGTCATTTACGTATGCGTATGTACGCACAACGCGGCCGTGGTTACACTCCTGCTGATCAAAACAAACGTGAGGATCTTCCTATCGGCGTGATCCCGATCGACTCTATTTACACTCCAGTATCACGCGTCAATTTCCAAGTGGAAAATACTCGTGTAGGTCAGTCTTCTGACTACGATAAACTTTCTCTTGATGTGTGGACAGATGGTAGCATCGGTCCGAAAGAGGCGATTTCGCTCGGAGCAAAAATTTTAACCGAGCATCTAAACATCTTCGTTGGCATGACAGACGAGGCTCAAACAGCTGAAATCATGGTCGAAAAAGAAGAAGATCAAAA
>NZ_JBIWFQ010000007.1:182423-194152 GCF_044763105.1 Lysinibacillus sp. NPDC096212
CTGTTCGTTCTTACAACTGCTTAAAACGCGCTGGTATTAACACAGTACTAGAACTTGCGAATAAGTCAGAAGACGATATGATGAAAGTTCGTAACCTTGGACGTAAGTCACTTGAAGAGGTAAAAGCGAAGTTAGAAGAGCTTGGTTTAGGGTTACGCAAAGAAGACTAAGCGATTTAAACAAAACTTACAAGATCAGATATTTTTTTATAAAGGAGGGAAACATCCATGGGTTACAGAAAACTTGGTCGTACAAGTTCTCAACGTAAAGCGATGTTACGTGACTTAGCTACTGATTTAATCATCAACGAGCGTATCGAAACTACTGAGGCTCGCGCTAAAGAAGTACGTAAAGCTGTTGAAAAAATGATTACTTTAGGTAAACGCGGTGATTTACATGCACGCCGTCAAGCTGCTGCATTCATCCGTCGTGAACTAGTAACAACTACTGATGCAGAAGGTAACGAAACAACTTCATTTGCACTTCAAAAGTTATTTGATGATGTTGCACCACGTTATGCAGAGCGTCAAGGTGGTTACACTCGTATTCTTAAAGTAGGTCCTCGTCGTGGTGACGGTGCACCTGTTGTAGTGATTGAATTAGTTTAATCATAAGAGAAGACAAGTGGTGAAGAGGGTGGAATCACCACCCTCTTTCTTTTATAAACGATTTATACGACAAATAATTAAGCTGAGCGTTATGATGAGCGGACACTGTTGTGTGGCGTCTCGTTTAGCTCTCCGCACCTCATTCAAATGGAACAAGGGCTTGAGCACCCGTGTTTCTTGAAAATGTAACGACTAGCGCATTTCTATCGAATGAGGTGCGCGCTTTTTTATTTTTTAGGGAAGTATGATAGCGCCAATTTAGTGGTGCTTTTTTTTATAGGCTGATTTATAGAATGGCAGTCACTGGAATGTTTGGGGTGCATCACTCCAATATTTGAATATCTTATAAATTATATTTAGTCCTATTTGTTTTAAAAAAATATACGAAAAGTGATTTTAGCACTTTTCTTTTATCGACATAATGATTGTAGTAGAATTCATACATAAAAAAGTGTAAGTTAGTTAGTAGAGCTGAGCATGTAGAGAGGAGTTCTAGAAATGCCAGAAATTTTATCATTAAATAATGTGACATTTTCATATACACCAGAAGAAAATGAAAGCCGCAATGCGGTTGAAAATGTAAGTTTTGCGGTTCAGGAAGGGGAATGGATTGCCATCGTTGGCCATAACGGTTCTGGTAAATCCACCATTGCAAAGCTTATGAATGGTTTGTTATACCCACAGCAGGGCGATGTACGTATATTACGTGAACCATTAAGTGAAGAAAACCTATGGGAAAGCCGTTCACAGATAGGCATGGTTTTCCAAAATCCAGACAATCAATTTGTTGGAGCGACAGTGCAGGATGATGTTGCTTTTGCTCTTGAAAATAACGGAGTACCTTTTGAAGAGATGGTAGACCGTGTACATGCAGCACTTGAGCAAGTAAAAATGAGCGATTTTTTAGACCATGAGCCACACCACTTATCTGGTGGTCAAAAGCAGCGTGTTGCCATTGCAGGCGCACTTGCAATGAAACCAAAGCTCCTTATTTTAGATGAAGCTACTTCTATGTTAGATCCACAGGGGCGTGCTGAGGTATTACACACTGTGCAAACTTTACGTGCTGAAACAGGGTTAACGGTAATATCTATTACGCATGATTTAGAGGAGGCTATGCTTGCAGATCGTGTTCTCTTTATGAATGATGGAAAGAAATTTGCAGAGGGTACACCTCGTGAAATTTTTGCGCTTGGGGACAAGCTAGTTGAGTTTGGACTAGACTTACCATTTGCCATGAAGTTATCAAAGTTATTGCAAAAGGAAGGTGTTCCATTAATGGGACAACATATGACAGAAGAAGAGTTGGTGAATGATTTATGGACATCAAACTTCAACAAGTAAGCTATGCCTATTCACAGGGTACACCTTTTGAAAAACGTGCATTATTCGATGTAGATTTTGAAATCCCTTCACATACGTATCAGGCAATTATCGGACATACGGGTTCTGGTAAATCGACAATTCTTCAGCATTTTAATGCACTTCTAAGACCAACCTCTGGGGAAGTACATATTGGAGAGCGCATTGTTGTAGCTGGAAAAAAGGCGAAGGATTTAAAGGCTGTACGTCAAAAGGTTGGTATTGTGTTTCAATTCCCGGAGCATCAGCTGTTTGAAGAAACCGTATTAAAGGATATTATGTTTGGCCCTATGAACTTTGGTGTATCAGAGCAAGAGGCAGAAGCACGAGCAAAAGAACTTATAGGCTTAGTTGGCTTACCAGAGAACGTACTTGAAAAATCACCTTTTGATTTATCAGGGGGACAAATGCGCAGGGTAGCAATTGCTGGCGTTTTAGCGATGGAACCTGAAGTTATTGTTTTAGATGAACCAACTGCAGGGCTTGATCCACGCGGTCAGAAAGAGATTATGGATATGTTTTATAAGCTTCACAAGGAACGCGGCCTAACGACGATTCTTGTAACGCACAGTATGGAGGACGCAGCTCGTTATGCAGACAATATTGTCATTATGCATGAAGGGAAAAATGTACTAAGTGGCACGCCACAAGAAATTTTCAAAGATGTAGAGACATTAAAAAATTTCCGCTTAGAACCACCTCGTATCGTACGCTTTCAACAAAAAATCGAAACAATGATAAACAAATCCTTCTCAAAGATCTGCTTAACCGAAGAAGAGCTAGCAACTGAAATTGCCCGGTTACTAAGAGAGGAGCGTGGACAGTCATGATGGAGAAAATGATATTTGGTCGTTTCCTTCCCGGAAATTCTCCAGTTCATAAGCTCGATCCACGATCAAAGCTTATATTTGTGTTTGCATTCATTATTATTGTTTTTTTAGCAAACAACACAGTGACATATGCCTTGCTATTAGCTTTTACCTTACTCATTGTGCTAATATCAAATATTCGTCTGTATTTTTTAATTAATGGTCTAAAGCCAGTAATTTTTTTAATGGTATTTACCTTCTTAATTCATATTTTTATGACGAAAGAAGGTGCCCTAATATTTGAGTGGAAGTTTATTACCATTTACGAAGAAGGTATTCGACAAGGGGTCTTTATTTCGATACGTTTCCTAGTGCTAGTGTTTATGACATCTATCTTAACGCTTACAACATCACCAATTTCCATTACGGATGGCATTGAAGTGCTGCTAAATCCATTAAAAGCGGTGAAAGTGCCAGTACATGAGTTAGCTTTGATGATGTCTATTTCATTGCGCTTTATTCCAACATTAATGGATGAGACAGATAAAATTATGAAAGCACAAATGGCACGTGGTTCGGATTTATCTTCTGGACCAATAAAGGATCGTATTAAAGCGGTTGTGCCATTACTAGTACCTCTCTTTGTAAGTGCTTTTAAACGAGCCGAAGATTTAGCAACAGCTATGGAAGTAAGAGGCTACCGTGGAGGCGAAGGGCGTACGAGATATCGTAAGCTAAAATGGGATATGAGTGATACATTTTCACTTGTGTTATTAGTAGCGATGGCCGTTTTACTATTCTTCTATAGAAGTTAAAAGGAGTAAGCTTTATGCGACGATTAAAAGCAATTATAAGTTATGATGGAACGCAATTTTCTGGGTATCAAGTACAGCCTGGAGAACGCACAGTACAGGCTGAGATTGAGCGTGTTTTAGCCATTATGCATAAAGGGGAAAAGATAAAGGTAACAGCTAGTGGACGTACAGATGCAAGGGTGCATGCAACAGGCCAAACATTGCATTTTGATTCACCACTCGCGATTCCAGTAGATAAATACATGAAGGCGTTAAATGTTCAACTGCCAAGAGATATTCGGGTAATGTCGATAGAAGAAGCAGCTGCTGATTTTCATGCGCGCTACAGTGTAACAGGAAAGCGGTACCGATATATATGGTCATGTGAGCCTGTACAGAGTCCATTCCGCAGACAATACACTGTAGAGACAAATGGTGTGAAACCGAATGTTGAGGCAATGCAGGAGGCAGCAAAGGCTATTATCGGTACACATGACTTTTCGTGCTTTTGTGCAGCCAATACAAGTGTCAAAGATAAGGTCCGTACAGTGACTACAATACAATTTGAATGGTACGGTGAAGAGCTTCATATGGTGATCGAAGGAAATGGCTTCTTATATAATATGGTACGTATCATTGCAGGCACACTTTGGGAAGTTGGTATAGGACGTCGTGACATTGAGAACGTGGAGTTAGTCGTTAAATCTATGAATCGCGATAAGGCGGGCAAGACTGCACCTCCACAAGGTCTGTATCTTGAGAAAGTCTTTTATTAAAAAGGTTTATCACCATAACGTGTGGTTGATTTCCGTTCCGACTGGGCGCTTTGTTGCTGACGCTTCGCTTTCGCACAGAGCAAAGCTTCCTGGGGGCGTCCGATGAGCCGCTTCACTCGCGTTGCTCGCTCCAGGGTCTCATCTGTGACGCTAATCCCCAAGGAGTCGCCCAGCCTCCACTCCAATCAACTTATATAAATTGAATACGTTTTAACAAATGTCATCCCCAGCTTTTGATGACAAGTTATGAAGGAGAACAGTTGGCGAATGTTATAGAATTCTTGATGGGGAATTTTTTGTATATTTAACAAAATGAAGGCTCTCAAATGCCCTAATTTAAACAATCAAGGAATCTGAACAACTTCTCCAGGTGTTTATTGAAATTGCTTGACTTTAAAAGTCATTCATTATATGATAACAGATGGTATTTTCATTACCACCACAAATAAGCCCCGAAAACTTATAGTGTAGTTTAATGAAAAATAACGGTAATCGAATCGATTAGGAGGATATATACATGCGTACAACATTCATGGCTAAAGGTCACGAAGTAGACCGTAAATGGCTAGTAGTTGATGCAGAAGGCCAAACTCTTGGACGTTTAGCTTCTGAAGTAGCTGCTATCTTACGTGGTAAACATAAACCAACATTCACACCAAACGTTGACACAGGTGATCACGTAATCATCATCAACGCTGACAAAATCCATTTAACTGGTAACAAATTAGAGGGTAAACTTTACCGTCACCATACTCAATTTGCGGGTGGTTTAAAAACTCGTACTGCTGGTGAAATGCTAGATAAGTACCCAACAAGAATGATCGAATTAGCAGTTAAAGGAATGCTTCCTAAAAACTCTTTAGGTCGCAAAATGTTCACTAAACTTAACGTTTACACTGGAACAGAGCATCCACATGCTGCACAAAAACCAGAAGCTTACGAGCTTCGCGGATAATATAAATTAAGAGGAGGATATTACTTTGGCACAAGTTCAATACATCGGCACTGGTCGCCGTAAAAGCTCTGTAGCTCGCGTACGTTTAGTACCAGGTACAGGTAAAATTGTTATCAACAAACGTGAAATCGAAGAATACGTACCATTCGCTGCATTACGTGAAGTAATTAAACAACCATTAGTAGCAACTGAAACTACAGGAAGCTACGATATCCACGTAAACGTTAACGGTGGTGGATACACTGGTCAAGCTGGTGCTGTACGTCACGGTATCGCTCGTGCTCTACTTCAAGTAGACCCAGATTTCCGTGCTGCATTAAAATCTGCTGGATTACTTACTCGTGATTCACGCATGAAAGAACGTAAAAAACCAGGTCTACGCGGCGCTCGTCGTGCACCTCAGTTCTCAAAACGTTAATATCGTTGTTATATCAACGTTTACAAGCCCTTTCTCGAATTTTCGAGAAGGGTTTTTTTTATTTGGCAAATGCTTTGATACTTCAAGTTCAAGTGTTTCAAAATATCCTACTGCACTGTTGTTGTATAAATAGCAATTGCGATGTGTATTTTATATAGAAATGGCTGATACTATTTTCAGGTTGTTTATTCTGAAAATGGAGGTCAGTATATGAAAAGGCTATTAATATTATCAATTACGGCAATGGCGCTTCTTGGTGCATGTGGGAATAAAACTGACGTGAAAAAAACTGAAGAAGTAAGAACAGGAAATAATGCAAATCAAAGACAGGTAGAAATAACAGACGGTCAAGCAAAGGCTAAAATTCTGAGTAGTTCAGATTGGCAAGCCACAAAAGTTTACGATAAAAATAATAAAGACTTAACAGCAGAAAATTCAAATTTAATGGGCCTTGCGAAATATGACGCTGATTCAGGACGCTATGAATTCTTCGATCCAAATACAGCTGGAAGCATCGACGATAAAGGGATTTTCTTTTTTACGAATGATGGAAAGCATAGAATATTGATCTCAGAAAGGAAAAATTACCAAGAAATTGTGGATATTACTAAGCTAACAAATAAAATGTTTACTTATAAACGAATGGGGAAAGATGCAAATGGTAGCGATGTAGAGGTATTCGTTGATCATGTCCCTTATAAGGAAAGACACTTAACATTTACTGCACCAGATAAAAAATTAAATAATTCTACGGGCCCTATTGTTCAGGACGTAGATGGAGATAAAATTTTAGCTGGTACGCTTTGGCAAGGAACAGTTGTATTAGATGCAAACAAAAATGATGTAACATCATATAATACAAATTTTATTAGCATTGCGAAATATGATGCTAATACGAATAAATATGAATTTTTCAATCCTGAAACAGGTAAAAGTCGTGGAGACTATGGATACTTTAATGTGATCGATGGAAATAAATTAAGAGCTCATGTTTCAATTGGTGACAATAAATATGGGGCTGTGCTCGAAATTACTGAGCTAAATAATAAGAAATTCACATATATCCGAACTGGTAAAGATAAAGACGGTAAGGATACAACAGTATTTGTTGAGCATGAACCTTATGCAGGTAAGTTTAAACCAGAATTTACACTAAAATAAAAATTAACGGCTTTAATCCATGTATTATTAATGGATTAATGCCGTTTTAGTATTACTAAAAAAGTATCTTCCATTACAAGCTCAAACTCTCAATCTTAATACTTGAGAGTTTTTTTTACTTTCTGGCATAGTTCAATCACTAACTTCGTACACTATCTGTAAAAGGGTGGTGGATATGGGTGAAGCGCTGGCTTGCACTAGGAGTAATTATGCTAATGAGTATAGTGGTCGTGGCATATGAAA
Source organism: Lysinibacillus sp. NPDC096212 (assembly GCF_044763105.1). Classification (NCBI taxonomy): domain Bacteria; kingdom Bacillati; phylum Bacillota; class Bacilli; order Caryophanales; family Bacillaceae; genus Lysinibacillus; species Lysinibacillus sp. NPDC096212. The sequence continues at coordinate 189,550 of NZ_JBIWFQ010000007.1, forward strand.
CGAATGCTTCGAACCGTAACTTCTTCTTACCGGACCCACTTGGTGGCATAAAAATTGTCATTGATGCGGGACACGGAGGTCAGGATGGAGGTGCTTCAAAGGGCGAAGTAATTGAAAAGGATATTACACTTGCAATTGCGCAGCATGTGGAGAAGCAATTAAAGAAAAAAGGCGCAACAGTCGTAATGACACGAACAAAAGATGGCGATGTTATCGATGAGCACGCGTCATCAGAAAAGTATGGAACATTGAGAGAACGAAAAAAGCAGGACATCTTTTTAAGAAAAGACATAGTAGAAAATGAAAAACCGGATCTTTTTATTACAATTCATGCAAATGCCATTCCTGAAACAAAATGGCGTGGAGCACAGGTGTTTTATCATAAAGAAGGACATGCTGAAAGTGAATTATTAGCAAAGAGCATTCAAGATTCCATTCGCACTAATTTGAAAAATACAGACCGAGAAGCAATGTCTATACAACAAATATATTTACTGAAAAAAGCTGAAGTACCTGCTGCACTAGTAGAAACAGGATTTATAAGTAATGATGAGGAACGTGCACTATTAACTGATAAGAAATACCAAGAAAAAATGGGAGATGCTATTGTTGAAGGTATAGAAGAGTATTTATTAGCAAAAATTGAATAGAGCAACTACACAACGTAAATCAAGTCATTATGATATACTAACATTGAGATAATATAAGGGGAGTGTTCGTCGTGATAACTGAACAACAAGTACGAGAAATATTAGGACAACTACAAGATCCATTTTTACATAAATCATTTGCAGAAACAGGCGGTATTACAAATGTAGCAATAAAAGAAGAGAAGAATCACGTTAGTGTAAAAATTGCGATTGCTAAAACAAATACACCTGAACAATTACAGCTACAAATGAAAATTGTTGAAGCTTTGAAAGAAGCAGGTGCAAATACAGTTGGTATTCGTTTCGAAGAGCTGTCAGCAGAAAAACTACAGGGCTTCCGTGGTGTAGCAACTGAGGCTGAGGCACAAGATATTTTATCTCCACTTAGCACAGTACAAGTTATTTCAATTGCCTCTGGTAAAGGCGGTGTAGGGAAATCTACAGTATCAGTTAACTTAGCTGTTGCATTAGCTCGTCTAGGTAAAAAGGTTGGCTTAATTGATGCTGATATTTATGGCTTCAGTGTGCCTGATATGATGGGTGTTACAGATATGCCTAAAGTGGTAGATAATCGAATTTTCCCTGTTGATCGTTTAGGTGTGAAAATGATTTCAATGGGCTTCTTTGTTGAAAATAACGCACCGATTGTATGGCGTGGACCGATGTTAGGTAAAGTGTTAGATCAGTTCTTCCGTGATGTAGAATGGGGTGAACTAGACTATCTACTATTGGATTTACCACCAGGTACAGGTGACGTTGCATTAGATATTCACCAAATGCTTCCTTCTTCAAAAGAAATTGTTGTAACAACACCGCATCCAACTGCAGCGTTCGTTGCAGCTCGTGCAGGTGCAATGGCTTTACAAACAGATCATGAAATTTTAGGTGTTATTGAAAACATGGCATGGTATGAATCGAAATCAGGTGACCGTGAATTCGTATTCGGTCAAGGTGGAGGTCCTAAGTTAGCAGAAGAACTACGTACAGAGCTACTTGGTCAAATTCCTCTTGGTCAGCCTGACTGGTCAGAGGAAGATTTTGCACCTTCTGTTTATGCTGAAAAACATACAACAGGACAAATATATTTAGATATCGCGACGAACATCATTAATAAATTAAATAAATAAATGAAAACGGATTTCCTCGAACAATGGAGGAAATCCGTTTTTGCATATATGAATGGTTACTCAGAGCCCTTTTGCTCATTACCTTCACCACCGCCAGCTTCTTTTTTGCCGCCGCTAGCTTTACCTGCCTCGCCACCACTTTTCCTAATAAGCTCCTGCCATTTTGTCTGCATAAGCGGACTTTCAATCGTTTCCTTGACGATTTCCTCTGTTTGTTTTCTCATATTGGAGGATTTTAGAATAGTCTCTAACTGCTTTTGCATATCTGGCTGGCCAAAGAAAGCTTCCATATCTTTTTGGAAAGAGGGGTCTTTTATTAATTCCTTCATAATATCCTGTTGTTGTTTTTGCATACTTTTAGCTACAGTTTCCTTGAATTTTGGATCTTCGAATGTTTTCTTCCAAAAGTCTTCTGCTTCTTTGGAAAGCAAGGTAGCTTCGGTAGCTTTCTTGACTTCATCATGCTCCAACACCAATAATTCACGGAAGCTTGGTTCCTCTAAAAGCTTTCGCAACGCCTTTTTACCATCCTCGGTTTGTAAAGAGTCAATCATTATTTTTTTTATTTCATCATAGGACATGGTAGTGGCTTTATCTTGTGAACAGGCAGAAAGAAAAAGCATTAGGATTAGTAGTAAGAAGAATTTTCGCATCAATCATCAGTCCTTTCTATAAATAGACTCTTTCAATTATTGTTCACATTTATGATGACTTTATGTATTGGTTACGATGAGAAATAGCTTTTTTAACAATGCATTGTTAAAATAAGTACAGATTATATTGAGAAATTGGGGGACTTTTAGTTGTGACGATACGAAATTGGGCAAAGTTTTTCTTCTTTGCAATGCTCGTTGGTGGCGCAGTCAACGGAATTTGCAGTTTATTTATTCGATGGGACTTCTTTCAACCATACATAACAAACGGTCACTGGGGTGAATTTTTAGCAGGACTTTTATGGATGGTTTTCTTAGGATTTACAATGAGTGTTATTGCACAAGCGGGCTTTTTTGCTTATTTAACGCTCCATCAAGTGGGAGTAAATATTTTTAGAACACTTACATTATGGAATTGGGTACAGCTATTATTAATTGCTTTTACTATTTTTGATATTATATTCTTCCGCTTTATACCAGGTGTAAAAGATGGACAAAGCTGGTTATTCTATGTTGGTTTGTTAATTGTATTAATAGTAGGTGCTATAGCAACAGCTATTCAAAAAGTAAAATTAACAGGGAAAAAACATGTGTTCATTTCGGCTTTATTTTTTATGATTGTCGTTACAACACTGGAATGGACAATTGCATTAATGGGTCGCGATGAAAATATTAACGAGTATGTTGCACTTTTACTATTCCCATTACTCGCTGTAAATGCTTATCAATTATTAGTATTACCAAAATATAATGCAAAATCCGAAGTAGATCGTCAAAAATTAGAAGCACGCCGCAAAGCACGTCGTGAACAAGCTAAAAACGCATAAAAAAAGTTGCCTCTATTAGTTGAGGCAACTTCTTTTTTATCCCGCATTAACGGGCAGTAATTACCGAAAGTGAAACGTCAGGTACAAGACTCCTGTCGCAAAATTTAGCGAAAGTAAAGAGATAGGTGGGAGATCAACTGCCCGTAAAAGTCCGATTGGTGAAGACTAATAATCAGTGGGGATGAAGAAAATCCCCACTGATTAAAGTTTCACTTTATGGTGATTTTTTAGTTTGAATTTTATAGCCGAATATATTTTCCTCAATCGACATAAATTTATTTTGTTGTAGAAATGTATTCAGCTCTTTAAACGAGATTTTATTATTTTGGTGTAAAGACATAAAAACAAAATCTCCCTTTTGTAATTTAGGTGTCTTTTCACCTTTCCAGATTAGAGAGGGAGAAAGTATATTCATCTGCTGTTGAAATAAGTTATTTTGTAAATCCTGCGAATACTGGTGATTTTGTGTTGCAAACCAAAGTGGTGTTTCTTGAAAATGCTTTTCGTAAATTTTAATATCTTTCTGAACGACGGCAAGATCAATTGGCTTATCCACTGAATCCTCAGGCCCTAATAATCCTGTAGGTAGTTTTCGCTCTTGAATGATTTTTAGGTGCTCAGGTGAACGTTCAATCCATGCAGCATCTAACAATAGAAGCGGATAAGGTTCTTTTACAGTTTTAAGCCAGTCCACCAGGTTGTCATCAGAGAAAGAAATTTCGACAATAAGTGATGTACCATAATGCCCTTTTGTTACAACTGCTGGAGCATCTGCAATGTTGAATACAGAAATCATAGTAGAATTTATCGGCTTTATAAAGATAAACAGTATTAAGATTAAAAACAGTGAAATCAACGTTTTACGAACCATCATAACGACCTCGTTTCTATATTTTTAACTTCTTTCAGCAAATGTTTTCGTAGCGAAAGTGAAACGTCAGCTACAAATGTCTTTTGTAGCGAAAGCAAAGCGTCAGCTACAGAAGTTAATGCCTCCGGCGGATGTCACGGAATCGGAAAGGAGTTCTTTGTGCAAGTAAAAAGCCGATTCCGGACGCAATGTCGAGGCATAATTGATACGGAAAAATAAAGTTCTTAAAAAAACTTATGATTTAATGTTGACTTTCATGAATAATCGATGTTATTATGTATAAGTCGCCAAGAGGTGACGCAGTAATTAAAAAAATGAACCTTGAAAACTGAACAAGCAAAACGTAATCAATAAAGTTTTTAGTAGCTAACCTTGAGTTAGTGAACGAAACAAAATTTTGGACATCAAACATGATGCCAGCAAAACAATTTGAGCTAATCAAATTTCTTTTTATGGAGAGTTTGATCCTGGCTCA
>NZ_JBIWFQ010000008.1:0-106024 GCF_044763105.1 Lysinibacillus sp. NPDC096212
TTTATTCCGCTCCGACATCTTTTTTCTCATTATAAACAAAAGTACCCTATAGGATAGACTTTTTTCAAAGTGTCTATCTTATAGGGTACAGTTTAACATGAAATGGCTTGTTTTTTTCCCCGATGACAGTAAGTCTTTCATCGCGCAGCGGATAGTATAATTAGTCATTTCAATATTACCAAAATAGTAGTGGTGCTAGGGCAATTCCGGCAACTGCTCCAAGTGCGATACCAACTCCAAAACCGGCTCCTGGTCCTCCCCAACCCCAATAACCTAAACCATAACCGCCAAATCGTCTATCAGGTTGAATCCATACCTGTCTTCTATCCACCCTAGTTATTTCTCCGTAATGTACTCTGCCACCTCGTTCTTCAATTCTTACACGTTTACCATGATATTGACAACAAAGATTATAAGTATTAGCTGGATTCACAAACTATCCCTCCTTTCGACTTCCTTATAAGCTAATATATGCGGTTGCAATCATTATCACTAGCCGATTGTCTACTTCAGACATAAGCTATAGTAAGGGGGGAATGTATGTCTGTAATACCAACAGATGAGTGGCTCAATCAATTAATAGCTAGTCAAAGGCTTAATCTCAGTAAAAACTTTGAAGACTTACAACGTTCTATTCTTTGCGATCGTTTAGTAGGGATTTTTATTGGTGGATCTCCAGATGAAATACAATTTGAACTACAGCAACAGGGGCTTTTTAAATCACATGAAAAAATAGACATTAACAAGTTAAAAAAACAAAACGTTTGGGAAGTAGTACAGAAGGAATTTAACTATTTAAAGGAGAAATGGAACGGTCCAACAATACCAATCTATATCTTTCCGATCACGCAGGAGCAAACGATTACTAATAAAAACGGTGTAGCCTATCCAAATGCTATGTTTTTATATATTGGAGAGCTTGAAAAGCAGGAGCTTAAAGCGTTATTTGCACATGAGTATAATCATGTTTGTCGTCTGCAATATTTAGATAAATCTCTAGATGAAGTGACTCTGTTAGATTCTTTAATTTTAGAGGGATTAGCAGAATGTGCAGTGGAGGAGATTTACGGTGATAAATGGTTAGCGCCATGGTTGAGGTCCTACTCATTAGATAAAATGCTAGAAATTTGGAAGGAACATTTTTTACATCAAATCAATATTCAGGGTTTAAACAATCATGCTGAATTTTTATATGGTGGAAAGCTTCCTCAATGGATAGGGTATTGTATTGGTTATGAAATTGTAAGGACGTATAAAAAAAATCATTCATCCAATAACCTGCATGTAAAAAGCTCAAAGGAAATACTTGATGGCTCTGATTTTCCATTATAATCAATACCTAAGTAAAAGGAGAAGTGGAGACTGGGCGACTCCTTGGGGTCAGATCAAGATCACAGATCGCAGCGTCACGGATGAAACCCTAGAGCACAGCGGATGTGTTCTGTGCGAAAGCAACAACAACAACAAAAGCGGCTCATCGGACGCCCCAGGAAAGCGCCCAGCCAGAACGGAAATCGACCCTACGCTATGAGGATAGAAAAATAACCAGTTGCCGATTAATACTCGACAACTGGTATTCTAGTTAATTTATTAGATAGCAATAATTCCTAGTGCTACAGCAATGAAAAGTAAAGTAATGCTCAATCCCCACATCCAGAAGAAAGAGTACTTTAAGTGTTTCCCCATTTCTAAGCCTGATAAGCCTAAAGCTAACCAAACAGCAGGGGCAAGTGGCGATACAAATGTACCTACAATATTACCAATAATCATTGCATAGGCAGTTGAAAGAGAATCAATATCGAAAGATAAGCCAATCTGTTCAACTACAGGGAATAAAGCGAAGTAATATGCATCTGTACTTAGTAATAAATCAAATGGTACCCCTAATACCCCGATAATGATATGTAAATAAGATGATAGGGCTGATGGTAGAATGTTTACAGCGTTGTTGGCAATTGCAGTTAACATCCCAGTACCATTAAGGATACCTAAAAATAATCCAGCAGCAATGATGATAGATGCCATCGTTAAGGCATTCGGAGCATGTGCTCGTACACGTTCCATCTGTTCTTTAGGAGAACGATAGTTGATTGGTAAGGCGATGGCCACCCCAATTAAAAAGGCTAATCCTGCTGGTAAAATACCTGCAACTAAAATGCCGATAACAAGAACAGTAACAATTGCATTAATCCACAATAGTTTTGGTCGTTGTAAGCTTGTGTCTACTTCTGATGAAACAACACCTTGTGTAATAACATGATCATCATTTGTGAAGTCAAGGGTACCATATTGTTTTAGAATACGGCGCTTTTCTCTAAAACCAAGGAACACTGCTAAAGCTATCATTAACACGACACCAATGATTTGAATAGTGATTAAAGGATACCAAAGTTCAGTTACATCCGTCTCTAAAACTGAAGCAACACGACCTAATGGACCACCCCAAGGAATCATATTAATAACTGCTGCAGCTCCCCCAACTAGTAACAGCAATAGATATGGATTCATGCGTAAACGTAAATATAAAGGCAATAATGCTGGGATAGTAATTAAAAATGTTGAAGCACCAGAACCATCTAGCTGCGCTACTACAGCAATGATCACTGTTATTACTGCAACGACAATAATATTTCCTTTTGAAAGCGCAATCATTTTATTGATCAATGGTTCGAATAATCCTACATCCTGCATAATACCAAAGAAAATAATAGCAAAGATAAACATAACAGCTACGTTCATCACAGAGCTTAATCCAGAACTAAAGAATTCTCCTAATTCATCAAAATTAAAGCCAGCTATAAATGCTGCTACGATAGGTGGTATTACCATTGCTACAAGTGGTGATACACGACCACTAATAAGTAGAGCAACAATAATAATAATTGTTAAAAATCCAATTATACTTAAACTCAAAAATATTTCCTCCCTTTGTGATCAATCATTCTGATTATTTAAAAAATATCATAGTGCCAAAGGGAGGAAAACAATATAGTCATATGTTAAATAAAGAATATAATATTAGTTTTGTTCATAAGTTCCATGATATACATATTTCCGTTCAGGTCTTCCGACGGTGCCGTAAATCAATTTTGTCTGTAAAAACTGTTCGCCAACTAAGTATTCTAAATAACGGCGGGCTGTTGAACGACTTGAACCGATGAGTTCGCTTAATTGTGAGGCTGTAAGCTCCTGGGTTTTGAGATCTTCGAAAATGCTTTTAACAATCTGTAATGTGTGCAAATCAATGCCTTTTACAAACGTTTCTTCATCTATTATTTTATTGGTGGATTCCCTATAAAATAATGAATCAAGATCCTTTTGAGTGACATTTTTGCTATTTTGAAATAAATGATGTTCCTGTAAATATTTCTGAAATGCTCTTTGAAGTCGTTGCTCTTCAAAGGGTTTTATTAAGTAATCTGAAATCCCTAAGTCCAATATATCCTTTATTAAACTTATTTCAGTTGCTGCTGAGATTACGATAATTTTTATAGATGGATAGAGGTGGCGAATATGGCTTACTAATGAGCTACCTTCAACATCAGGAATATACAAATCTGTTAATATAATTTCTGGTAAACTAGAGGTCGTCTTTAGCTTTTCAATCGTTTCTTTTCCTGTGCGTAAATTTTCAATAACGATAAATCCTTTTATATTATGAACATAATCTGCATGAATTTTTGCTACTCTAAAGTCATCTTCAATAATCCATACACTTTTTGATATTGTCATTCTCAATGTCTCCTTTAGGAACTATTATTAAAAAACATGCTCCTGATAAATCACCTGAATCCAATAAAATTTCCCCATTTATCTCCTGAAGGGCTTTCTTGCTTATAGCTAGCCCATGTCCGCGATCTAACCCTTCTTTAGTAGATACCCCTTTTGTAAAAATTTTATCGTACATATTGTTATCAATACCTGGTCCATTGTCTTGAATCTCAAATAAGTAATGATTTTTATAATTGTTAATTGATAGTTGAATCACTTTATCTGAGGATTCCCAGCTTTTTAAAGTTTCAATAGCGTTTTGAAGTACATTACCAAGAGCTGTTAGAATAGCGTTTTCTTGCTGCTTAGATAATTCGATAGATGAAGAAATTTCGTTTAGCTCGAGTTTGATGCCTAGTTCTGCGGCTTCTGCAATTTTCCCCTGAATTAATGCAAGTAGAAGAGGGGTTGTTACATTGCTATTTAAAAAAGCTTGATTTTTAAGTTGTATATTTCGTTCTTCTTTAATAAATTCAATGGCTTCGTTGTAATGCTTATGAACAAGTAAACCTAAAATGATATGAAGCTTATTAGCAAATTCATGAGTATATGCCCGTTGAACATTTGCATACTGCTTCATCTGTTTTAATTCATCGATGATTTTTTGAATATCTACTTTCTTTCTAAAGGTGTATAGTGAGCCAATTTTCCTTTTCTTTTCAACTAAAGGCGTTTTATTTAAAATGATAATATGCTCATCAAGTGGTAGCTCTAGATTATGAATGTTTTTCTCTGCAACAATTTTAGGCGTAAAAATATGTTCAATTTTTGCACCCATCCAATCTGATAGAGATTTATTGTGAGCTGAATCTAGCATTTCATAAGCACTTTTATTGATGGTCGTAATTTGATTAAAGTGATCGACAGCTATTATACCCTCGGCTGTTGTTTCTAAAATGACCTTGTTTTGTTGATATAACTTAGCAATTTGAATAGGTTCCATATTAAACAATAACTTTTTAATATAAATGGAAATAGCTATTGCACCCAATATGCCTATTATAAGAATAAATACGGTGTATTTGATCCATTTGTGAATATAGCTTTCGATGATTGTATCGATATTTTCTGTTAAAAAACCGACAGATACAACACCAATAATTTTATTGTCTAATATGATGGGGGCTTTACCTCGAATAGATTCGCCTAATGACCCTATAGTTTTAGAAATATAAGCTTGTCTATCTAGCAATGCAGCATCATTATCTCCACCAACCATTTTTTCTCCAATTTTATCTTTTATAGGATGTGAATAACGAATTCCTTCAGAATTACCAACGACAATATATGCTGCGCCAGTTTCTTTTCTTAAAGGCTCGACGATTGGTTGGATGATTTCACTTGGATTTTCTTTATCAAATGCGGTAATGATTTCTTCCATAGATGCGAGGGTTTTTGCAATATTTAATGCTTCCTCTCCCATCTGTTTTTCTGTCGTATCCCGAATATGTTCTTGCAAAAGATACATAAACATACCACATATTAAAAGAATCAAAATACTTATTAAAAAAATCATTTTAACTGTAAGAGATTGGAACCAACTTCTCATATTTCACCTCTATGTAGTTTGATACTCGGAATTAATTTTTCTTCGTATAGGCACTTTTAAAAAATAAGTGACAAAATAAGTGACAGTATGCTAACAAAAACATCTCAAAAAGAGTGCATTTGAATTAGTCTATCATAAATATCCAACAAATAGAGAAAGGCCCTCAAGCTTGATTTATTTTAAGATAGTGGAGAAACCATCACTAAAAGATGTGGATGACATTTGTTATAAGTGGCTTTGAAAGTTGATTGGAGTGGAGGCTGGGCGACTCCTTGGGGATTAGCGATAAAGGAACGAAGGCTAAAACCATCACATCCTGTGGTAACGCCTTCGTGACCAACATCGGTGCTGCTGCCGCTACGTTAGCACTACGCTTTCGCGCAAAAAACATCTGTTGGCCCGAGACCCTGGAGCGAGCAACGCGAGTGAAGCGGCTCATCGGACGCCCCCAGGAAGCTTTGCTCTGTGCGAAAGCGAAGCGACAGCAACAACAAATGTTTTCTGTAGCGAAAGCAAAGCGTCAGCTACAAAGCGCCCAGCCGGAACGGAAATCAACCCCACTGTATAGTGATGAACCTTGATTTTTGATATTTGATACATGCCCTTCAATGACATTGACACAAATTTTCCGCTACAATTTAAGGAAGGAGTGATTGTAATGTCGAATGAACTTAAAAATGTATTACGACCAGTTATTGATTTATCAACGAAGGTGTTAATCGTCGGCTCAATGCCAGGAAAGCAATCATTAGAGAAACAACAATATTATGGTAACCAACGCAATCACTTTTGGCCGATTATTGGGGAAATATTAGAGATGGATGTACCTCAGGATTATGGACAAAGATTAAAATGGCTAAAGGACCATCATATTGGTCTCTGGGATACAATAGAATCGTGTGAGCGTAAAGGAAGCTTAGATGCGGCCATTCGTAATGAAAAACCGAATGATTTTAAAACGCTTTTTGAACACTATCCAAATATTGAGTTAGTGCTTTTCAATGGCGCAAAGTCATTCGAAGTTTTTAAAAAGCATATTGGCCTTGAGGTTTTAGATGGTCGAGCATATCAGAAAATGCCTTCTACTAGCCCAATACCAGGCAAAAATATTAAATCTTTTGAAGAAAAGCTTGAAGATTGGCGAGTGATGAACGCGTATTTGCCTAGATAATTACATTACAAAAAATCCCCTCCGATTAGTGTTATTTGACGGAGAGGATTATAAGTACTATTGAATAGGACATTACTGCCGAGTGTTTAGTAAGTTCCTGCGGGGCTTTAATAGAATTTAAAATGATATTTTTCAGCTAAGGTACGATTTTTTTCTTAGAAAACATACCTGGTAAATACGAATACGGTTTAGAACGACTAAATACAAAGCCAATGGGCACTTTGCTCAACGGTTATTAGCCCTTTTACATATATTGAATTATGTAAAGGGAGGGGTTTATCATGTACAATCCATATGAAGAAATTATGCCACTGCCAGAACCCGGTTTCGAACCATCATTTGGACTTCCTGGTTTTAGACCGCCACCATCATTTGGACCACCCGGTTTTGGACCACCACCATCATTTGGACCACCTAGTTTTGGACCACCACCAGCAGGTCAAATGCCTCTTGGACCACCGCCTAGCTTTGTGCCATCACTTCCACCTTTTGGAGTAGGTACAAGTGGTATTCAATCATGCTTATTCAGGAATACGTATATATGGATGTTAAATGGAACAGGCTTTTGGTTCTTCCTAACTGCTGTAGGAAGAGAGTTTATTGCAGGGTTCCGTTGGAGTAGTAGAAGTGGTTGGCGCTTCCAAACTATTGCAAGAAGAAATATTCGCTCGTATGAATGTTCGAGATGGTAATTAGGCGTATTAAGTAGCCATGTTAAACTTTGTTCCTCTATTACTAATCCCCAAGAAGTCGTCTAATCGGAACGAAGACAAACTATATTACTTAGCATGTATCTTCTAGTATGTTATTCCGAAAGCGAATAAAACGTAAATCACCTAAACGTCTGCATTGACCATTTTATTTTTCAACAAGAATAAAACTCCTAAAGCATGTGTCTCTGCTCTAGGAGTTTTATTCGTGATATGTTTAAATCTCCTCTACAGCATCCACAAGTTGTTTATACTCTGCAAACCATTTTTGCCATTCTTCCATTGGAAATTTCTCATGTACAGTTCCGTTTAATAAGTCCGAAAACAGGTTTAAGCATATATGCCAGCCGGCTAAATCTTTAGGCGTATGGTCAGTTAGCCCACCAATCGTTTCAAGTAATACTAATATAGAGCCATTGTCAGTGGGGGAGAGTTCAAATCTTACTGTATCTTTGCCCCAATCAAATTCGAGTACTTCCTTCTCGGCATAGTCTGTAATCGCTATTTCCTTATAAGCATTTGTTTCATCATTCATATTAAAATGGATTTTGCCATTCTTTCGAAGATCAATGATTTCTAAATTATTCATCCATTTTTGAAGCTTTTCATTCTCCGTTAATACGGCCCAAACAGCATCAGCTGAATGTGACAGCGGACGGTTGAATTTTACGACATAGTTATTTTGTTGTTTTTGAATAGTAGCGAGCATAAAGATCCTCCTTATTTACTTTACCTCATCATAAACTGTTTGAAATAGTCTTGTCACACCTTCTGCTATTTCATTCTTTTTTGTTTCTAAGTAGTAGAATTCCGGTTAATATTAGTAAAAAGGGGGAATTACCATGCCGTATCAACAAGCTTTAGAGAGTTATATTGCAGCGACAAACTCCCATGATTTTAATAACGTAAAGGAAATTTTGCATCCGCAAGCAGTGTATTGGTTTTCGGATAAAACATGCATAACCTTAGAAGAAATAGGTGCTTATTTTAATAATGCTTGGAATTTGATAAAGGAAGAGATATATTCAGCTACTAATGTCCAGTGGCTTACGGTTGATGAACAATCAGCTACCTGCATTTATACATACCACTATGAGGGCTATCATAACGGAAAATTTGTATCAGGTAGCGGAAGGGCAACGAATATTTTTACTGTCCTAAACAATGAATGGAAGTTAATTCATGAACATTTAAGTAGTTAAATGATTTTTATTGCTACTTGAATAAGTAGTAATGTAATGATGATTATTAGTAGTATTTTAGCTGCTTTTATCGGAATTTTCGGTAGAATTAAAAGTCCGAGTTGGGAGCCGATAATGGAGCCTATTGCCATCGCTATTGCATATTGCCATTGAATAAAGCCAGTTTGGTAAAATACTAAAAATGCCCCTGTACAGCTCCCGAATATAAGTACACGTGTGAGCTGCACAGCCTTTATGTAGGAGTAATGATAGCGTAAAAAATGCAGTATGCTGAAGGTTGAAGAGCCGGGTCCAAAGCCGCCATCATAAACTGCAATTAAAAATGGCTGCCATAATTTATTACTGTGTTTAGTGTTATTTTCTTCTGAGCTAATAGTCCATTCTTTATTTTTCAACGTTATAAATAGGGCGAAAATAAGTAGCATGCATGCAATAATATTCATTGTTTTTTCTGAGATGGATACTGTTAGGAGTGCTCCACACACGCCTCCGGCAATTGCTACAGCAACATATTTCATAATAGCTGCTAGACGAAGCTCTTTATGATAAAGAAGATAAAAGATGCTCGACAACGCTGCAATGCCCGATGAAAATTTATTCGTAGCAATGCCTGTTTGAATAGGTATACCAACAAGCATCATAGCAGGGATCGTAATTAGCCCAGCTCCTCCAGCAAGTGTACCGATAAAAGCAGCAATAACTCCGATACCGACGAGCGTCAGTGAAAGCTTTGTATAAAAAAGTCCTATTGCAATGGCAACGGTCACAATGAAAATAAAAAATTTTTTCATAAGCGGCTCCTTTAATGTTGTTAGTTAAAGGGTAATGGTAAACAATTTATAAATCTAATATATTATTTTTCGTTTTGTATAAATGATATTTATACAAAGTACAACTGATTTTTTCTTTTTAAATACAGTCTTCTTAAAGCTTCAACCTCTCCTAATTTATTATGCTTACGTTCATCTGCATAGCCCCTTTGAAATTGAAATATAAATAGTTATTATTGTAAGTAATGGAAGTCATTATTGAGCGAAGGGGATGGTAGCAATGAAACAGAATATATATCAATGGGGAGACTCACAAAATCCAACTTTCATCTTTTTACATGGATTAAAGGCTCTCCAATGCATGAGGTTTATATGAATAGAGTTCGTAACAAACAGTGGGAATTAAGTTGGTCGAAGCTACAGATTGTCTACTAAATTGAAGCGAAGGAGCTAAAGACGTGTATCACGATAAACATCATATAATTTCGCATTATGAAAGATCTATCGTGTTTGTGGAAAGCTTAGCAAACATAACAGAAGAACAATGGCGTACTCCTATAGAATCTGGAAAATGGACGGTTGCAGAGGTCATTGGCCATCTTACTCCGTGGGATGAATTTGTGGTAAAACAACGTCTACCGTTTCTTTTTACAGAAGAAAGCTTACCAAAAGGACCGGCTGTAGAAGAGATGAATGCTAGTGCGGCAAGGAATAGTCGTGCACAAAGTAAAGAAGAAACGATAGCCGATTTTATCACTCAGAGACAGCAACTAATTGACGCACTTTATCAAATAGTGGTTAAGCAATGGCAGCAGCCTTTTACAATAGGTGCGTCAGAATTAACACTTTCCGGTTATTTTGCTAGTTTAGTAGATCATGATTTGCATCATTTTTCTCAAGTACAAAAAGTTTTAAAGAATATAGAGGGTATAAAGTGGATATCAAGCATTTAATCGATTATTATGCACATGCGTCTGTAAGTTTTACAGATGTTTTTACAAATAAAATGGAGCCGGGCCAAATAGATATTGGTCGAACAACAGCTCCTGGGAAGTGTGGCTTGGTTGTGCCGCTGGCGGGTAGCGCTATATTTAGCTTTAACGGTATCCCTTATGCAATGGAGCCGGGTATGGTCGTACACGCAGGGCCACAAATGCCAATCGAAATTAAAGTTACTAGCGATCAGGAATGGGAGTATGCAGTTGTACATTATCATATTCCTCCCGAAGAAATACCTCAATATCCATTATCAGCTCAGCATTTTTTAATCAATACAGGCTATCATACAAAAATTATTGACTATGTACAGCAGCTAATAGAAAGCCAAGCAATGCCAGGTAATATGTCAATATTCAAAGCAAAGATTCTATTTATGAATCTTTTGGAAGCCATTCTTATGTCGGCAAAAGTGAAGGTTCTTGATACGGCAAGTGAGCAGATGGAGCAAGCTTTACAGTATATACATGAGAATTATGCTAAACAACTTTCTGTTTCGAAAATTGCTGAAGAATTTGGCGTGGAGCGTCGTAGGTTTGCCTATTTGTTTGAACAGCATACTGGGATGAATCCTAGCATTTACTTAACGGAATATCGTATACGACGGTCGAAGGAGTTACTGAAATATGACAATTCGCCAGTAGCGGAAATAGCTGAATGTGTAGGTTATGTAGATTGCTTTTATTTTAGTCGAGTATTTAAAAAATGTACGGGAATGTCCCCGACAGCTTATCGGAAATTAATGATGGAGGAAGCTAAATACGTATAAAAAGTTGTTTCTTGAAAAAAGAAGCAGCTTTTTTGTTGTTTCAAATCGGCAAAAGTCCATGTGATTCATGAAATTGTCCATTCACAACAGGTTTTCTCTTTGTTAGGATAGTATCCGTAAATGATAATGAATATCAATTAAATTAATAAAGTCTATTGACTTATAAATGAAAATGATTATCATTATCAATATAATTAAGTTCGTTAGGAGAGAATAAATCTATGAATAAATATTTTAAAATGTGCGCACCCGCTTTATTAGCTCTATCCTTGGCTGCATGTGGTACGGATAAAGCGGAAGAGTCTAATACATCTACAAATAATACGGCAGAAACTAGTGCAACAGAAACACAAACAAATCAGGCGAAAACACAGACGATTACATACTTAGGCGAAAAATATGAACTTCCTGCAGAAGTGAAAAACATTGTAGCTGCAAGTTTAGAATCTATGGAAGATGCGGCAATGCTCGGTATTAAGCCTGTTGGTGTACTTGATATCGGTGGAAAAATTCCTTCCTATCTTGCTTCTGAATTAGAAGGTGCTGAGCTTGTTGGAAATAAAATGACACCGAATACTGAAGCCATTCTTAAACTTGATCCAGATGTTATTTTAGGTTCCTCAAAATACCCTGAGGAAATGGCTGAAAAGCTTAAAAAAATTCAAACGATGATTCCATATTCACATGTCTCTACAAATTGGAAGGAGAATCTAACATTACTTGCCCAGCTTACAGGTAAAGAAGATGAGGCGAAAAAAATCATCGCTGATTATGAAGCGAAGGTTGCTGATTCCCAAGTGAAATCTAAAGAGCAATTAGCGGACAAGCAAGTTCTAGTTATTCGGGTACGTGGTGGCATAATGTATATCTATCCAGCAGGCGTTTACTTAAACCCTGTTTTATATGAAGATTTAGGGGCTCCGGTACCAGAGGTTTTAAAAACAGCAAAGGCACAGGCCGAACTATCGCTTGAAACATTAGCAGAGGTAAATCCTGATGCTATTTTCCTTCAATTCGAGGAATCAGAAAATGCTGACGCACCAAAAGCGTTAGAAGAGCTACAAAAAAATCCGATTTTCGCAAGCTTAAAGGCATCACAAAATAAACAGGTTTTCGTGAATGCAATTGAACCGTTAGCACAAGGTGGTACTGCATGGTCTAAGGTGAAATTCTTAGATATCGCAGCTGAAAAATTACTTAAATAGTTTAGACAGGCTGGTAGTAGATTTGGTGGCATCACCAGGCTATTACCAGCCTTTTAAAGGCATAATTGATATAGAAAAAGGTGTGGAAATTGAAAAAAACAAACATGGTGGCATTTTCAATAGTAGCAGCTTCTCCATTCCTAATTGCGGTTGTGGCATTAGTATCTGTTATGTATGGCACAAAAGACATTAGCGCAATTACGGTGTGGCAGTCGATTACTGCATTTGACCCTTCAAATGTGGATCACCAAATTATTCGAACAGGACGCATCCCTAGAATTGCCGCAGTGTTACTAGTTGGAGCATTTTTAGCAGTAGCTGGGGCAGTGATGCAAGGTATTACACGAAATTATTTAGCGTCCCCATCATTAATGGGAGTTAATGATGGTTCAGCATTTGTGATTACGTTAGCAATAGTATTTTTCCCAGGGCTTCCTAATTACCAAATGATTCTACTTTCAATGCTTGGTTCAGCATTAGGGGCAGGGATTGTCTTTGGTTTTGGCTCTTTAATTCGAAATGGTTTATCACCAGTAAGGCTGGCCATTATTGGAACGGTCATTGGTACGTTTTTAAGCAGTATTGCTACAGCCATTGCGATGTATTTCCAAGTATCACAAACGGTAAGTGTTTGGTATAACACAAAGGTACATATGGTGGATATGGATATGCTCATGTTAGCTGTTCCATTTGGATTAATTGGTTTAGTTCTTGCACTGTTATCAGCTAAGGCTATTACAATAACTTCACTAGGAGAAGATATCGCTATTGGACTTGGACAAAAAACAAAAGCAGTGAAAATTATTAGTATGCTTGCTGTAGTTTGTTTAACAGGTACAGCAGTTGCACTTGTAGGAAAGATAGCCTTTGTAGGGTTAGTCATTCCTCATATTACACGTTTCCTTGTTGGAGTCGATTATCGCTTTATCATTCCTTGTGCAGCTGTAGTAGGTGCGTTTTTCTTAGCGCTCTGTGATGTACTCAGTCGCTTTGTTAATTATCCATTCGAAACTCCAATCGGCGTATTAACGGCCTTGGTTGGTGTCCCATTCTTCCTATACTTAGTTCGTAAACACGGAGGTGAACAACGTGCGTAAAAAAACCTCAAGTGTATTTGTTATGACTGTTTCCATACTCGTGTTATTTATTTTAGGTGCCAGCTATCTCCATATGACAAATGGTGTCTTTGATATGTCGGTGATGGATGTTTTAAAAACATTGCTGCGCATTGAACCAAATCCAAAATTCGATCTTGTCATTTTTGAATTCCGTTTACCACGTATTGTTATTGCAGCATTAGTAGGTGTTGGCCTAGGGATGGCAGGTGTTGTGCTACAAGGCATTACGCGTAATGGACTAGCAGATCCTGGGATTTTAGGGATCAATGCTGGGGCTGGTGCAGCGGTGGTCATATTTATGTTTTTCTTTCAATTACGTCTCACATCCGCTGATTATAGTAGCTGGTTATCGATTTTGATGATGCCGATTTTTGGATTCGTCGGTGGTGCGATGGCAGCTATGTTGATTTTCTCATTTGCCCGAAAAAATGGTCATTTAGATATGCAACGGCTAATTTTAACGGGGATTGCGATTAATAGTGGCTTTGGGGCATTGTCACTGTTTTTATCATTGAAAATGAATGCTCAAGATTATGAAGCTGCCGCTGTTTGGATGGCAGGCTCTATTTATAATGCAAACTGGATCTTTGTTGTGACAATGTTACCGTGGCTTATTTTATTAGGCTTTTATGTTTATCGGAAATCGTATTTGCTCGATTATTTTCAATTAGAAGAGGATAGTATTACTAGCTTAGGAATAGCGGTAGAAAAAGAGAAAATGAAGCTGTTATTGGCAAGCGTCGGCTTAGTAAGTGCCTGTGTATCAGTATCAGGTAGTATCGGTTTTATTGGATTAATGGCACCACATATTGCTAAACAGCTTGTTGGTATACAAAATCGTTATGTCATGCCAGTAAGTGCGTTGATAGGCGCGGGATTGCTTATATTAGCTGATTTTATAGGAAAAACAGTATTTGCGCCGTCTGAGCTGGCAGTTGGTATTGTCGTCTCGATTATTGGGATTCCGTACTTCTTATATTTACTAGTGAAATCGAAGGCATAGGAGGAAAAAGTGTGCAAACTGCATTTAGAATGGAAAATTTATCTTCTGGCTATGAGCAGATTCGTGTGTTTGAAGACTTGAATTTAACAATAGAAGAAGGAAAGGTTACGACCATTATTGGTCCCAATGGATGTGGGAAATCTACACTATTAAAAACAATTGGTCGTATATTAAAGAAGCAACAGGGCACGGTTTATTTACAGGATCAAAACATGCAAAATTTATCGACGAAGGAAATTGCGAAAAAGCTAGCTATCTTGTCTCAGACTCCTGTTGCGCCAGGTCAGTTAAAGGTTGAAGAGCTCATTGCTTATGGTCGTTATCCACATCGAAATAACGTTAATCGCTTAACAAACAAGGATGAGGAAATGATTGAATGGGCCTTAAATGTGACAAATACAATGGAGTACCGAAATCGAGAGCTTGCTCAGCTTTCTGGAGGTCAACGCCAGCGTGTATGGCTTGCAATGGCCTTAGCGCAAGAAACAAGTATTTTGTTATTAGACGAACCGACAACATATTTAGATATGGCACATCAGTTAGAAGTGTTAGAAATTGTGAAAAATTTAAACGAGCAGCATCATTGTACGATCGTTATGGTATTGCACGATATTAATCACGCGGCACGATATTCCGATCGTTTAATTGCAATGCGACAGGGGGCTGTAATGAAAACCGGAACACCTGAGGAAATTTTATGTGCAGATGTTATGCGGAACGTCTTCAATATTAATGCACGTATTATGGAAGATCCAGTTACGAAAACACCAGTATGCTATGGATATGATGTTATGAAGGAGACCAACAAATGATTGAGGAGAAAATCGTGAAAGCACTTGATTATATGACGCAGCAAATTGTATCGAAGTTTACGGATTATACGTATACGGTAAATATTTATGTACCGAACGGAGAAGTACCAGAAGGAGGCTTTCCAGTCTTATACGTATTAGATGGCTCGTCTTATTTTCATCTTGTAAAGGAAGCGGTTCGCCTACAAAGTCGTAATGCACCTAAAACAGGAGTTTTACCAGCCGTTGTCGTTGGCATTGGGCATGGCGCAGACATGCATGAACGACGATTTTATGATTTTACAGGACAAGCCGAAACGTATACTTATCCTGCTAGGTTTAAAGGTAAGGGCCATGAGAAACATGGAGGTGCAGAGAACTTTAGTAGATTTTTAGAGGAGGAATTAAAGCCAAATATTCAGGCTCAATTCCCTGTAAATATGCAACATGAAGCACTATTTGGACATTCATTAGCGGGTTACTTTGTACTTTGGCAATTATTCCATCATCAAGCAAGTTTCCAACGCTATATAGCGATTAGTCCTTCTATTTGGTGGAATGAGCATGAACTAGTAGGTTATGCGTCAACATTTTTAAAAGAGCGTCCATTTGCTTATGAAAAACTATTCATCGGTGTGGGAGAACTGGAAACCTTTATGGTTGATGATGCACAACAAATCGCGAGTAAATTGCAGAATATCATGGATATCTCCTTCTATGAAGCGTTGGAGGAAAATCATGCTTCAATCGTTCCAACTGTTATGAGTAGAGCAATACGTTTTGTGAACAAAAAATAAAGAGTGGTGACCGCATTATCTTAAGGTAATGCGGTTTATTTATGATTAAAAATTCATTATAATGTATTTTTAACCATGAAAGGAGTGTTGACAGATGAACATTATTTTAGCACAAGTAGAGGATGCTTCAGTAATTCATAACGTTATGCTACAAGCCTTTAAAGAGTATGAACATGCAACACCACCATCAAGTGCATTAAATGAAACGATTGAATCGATTGAACAGGCGATGATGAAGAAAGGAGAGCATGCCTTCATCGGTTATATCGATGAACAACCAGTTGCAATGGTAAGATTTACACTTAGTGCCCAAGGAATTTATTTTTTTAGATTATCTGTAATTCCAGAAAAGCAAGGACAAGGATTGGCTACAGCATTAATTGCTGAGCTTGAACAATTCGCGCGCACGAAAGGAAAAAGGATTAGTGAATGTAAAGTGCGTATGAGTGTACCAAGAAATATTGAGTTATATCGCTCATTAGGTTATATTGTCACAAAAGAGAGCAAGGAAGAAAATCGTAACGGTTTCTCTCTTTCTGTGGCGACAATGGAGAAACAGCTTACGAATTAGGGGGGACTGCTCTTGAGGAAAAAGCTTGGCTGTTTACATGCACATCATTCAAATATTGAGTATATAGAACAGGCATTTCAAAACATTGAGAACGTAGAACTAGTCCATTTTGTGGATCCAGGTCTTATACTTCAAGTATCGAAAGGGGCAGACAGGTTAGTTTTTAAGGTGAAAGAGCAACTCAAATGGATGGAAAGTTGTGATATGGATGCCATTTTAATAACGTGCACGAATTATATTGCATTGTTAGAGAAAGAACAGCTGGAACTTTCTATTCCAATTATTAAAATAGATGAGCCGTTCTTTGAAACAGTATGTGAAGAAAAACAGCCTCAAATGATTCTTTTTACAAATCCAGAAACCGTAGAAGGTACGATGAACAGACTTCAGCAATACGCTGAGCAACATGAAAAAACAGTAGATGTAGTAGCAAAAGTTATCGACAATACGTTTGAACTGATTATGCAGGGAAAAAAGGAAGCGTATAATAACGCTATTAGACAAACTCTTCATCATCTAGCGGAGGAGCAACGGCAAATTTTAGTTGCACAACTTTCAATGGTTGAGGCTGCACGGCGATTCGAAAAAGAGTCAACGTTAACGATTACTCATCCGTTAAAGTCGTTAGCTAAATTTGTGATGAAGTCTATAGAATAATAGTTCGTACCAAATTTTCTGAATACTCTGTAACGATTTGTGTGAAAAATTCGTTTCATAGGAAATAGCCATAACTTATAGGGAGTGTAGTAATGAGGCGATGGGTACTTATGGTAACCGTGTTGTTATTGTTGGCAGGCTGTACAATGAGCGAGAAAGCGATTGCTCTGCCAAATGATTTACCTGATTTTGTGCAAGAAAGTGACTTTAAATCAATTGATTGGTACCAAAAGGCAGCTGAATTTGGAGAGAGAGGTATTATTGGTAATGCAAATAAATCGGGTGTTATCGGTGCCGATATGCCGAGTTTAAACACTCAAAAATGGATGTGGCATATTTGGGGAATTGAAGAAGGTCAAGATACCAAGTTAACAATTGTCGGGTATCATAAAGATTCTAAAACAGTGCATCCTATTTTAGTAGATGGTTGGACTATAGGGCTTGGAGGACCTGCTAATGGTGCAGATGCTCATGCACCTTCGAATGTGACAATCCCGAAGCCTGGAGAATGGGCAATTTTACTGTATACGAATGGGAGCTACTTTGATACGTTAATTTATGATATTACTGAATAAAAAGTTAATATTCCACATAATGTGACCCTCGTTTTGTAAGCAGAAATTCTTACAAAATGAGGGTTTTACTTAAAAAAATTAAGGTGAATAGCGTGAAAAATATAAAATTGGTAATATGAAAAGTAAGAAAATAGAAATGGAGGATAGTTAAATGACCGATTTACGATATCCAATTGGACAATTTCAATTTCCGGAAGTAGTGACAGTGCAGCAAGTAAAGGATTGGATAGAGGATATTCGTCTATTACCGACACAACTAGCAGAGGCACTTAGCGGAGCAAGTGAACAAGCCTTAACAAAATCCTATCGAGAAAATGGTTGGACTGTTACGCAGCTTGTCCACCATATTGCAGATAGTCATATGAATAGCTACATCCGTTTTAAGCTAGCTTTAACAGAGGATACTCCGACAATTAAACCTTATAACGAAGTGGAATGGGCACAGCTTCCGGATTCGGAAATGCCTGTTTCGACATCTTATAAAATGATTGAGGGCTTACATGCACGCTGGGTTTATTTGCTGACAAGCTTAACAGTAGAGCAATTACAACGAGCATTTCATCATCCTGATTCAGGATTAATGACGCTTGAAAAAGCTGTAGCACTATATGCTTGGCATGGAAAGCATCATCTAGCACATATACAGATTGCTTTGGCGAAATAACAACTATATTTTTAGAGCGAAAAATAGGCGATTTCCTGATCTTGAAGAAAATCGCCTACTTTTGAAATTGTTTTCAAGTAATTATCGTATGTTACACGGATAATGATACTGTATGGTAGCTTTAATCTAACTTACGAACATAAATTTTTATACAATATTAATTCCTGCACTTGCGTTACCAGTAACAGTAGCAACAATCCCTGAGGAAGTAATGGAGAACACCATTAGTAATCGATCACCAGCAGCTACTGGCACTGGTGTAACGTTTCTAGTACCAAATGTAATAGTACCTACTGCTATTGTTGAGAGAGCTGGTGCTAAATCAACAAATGCATCTGTAGGGCTGAAAACATTACTTCCCGCAACCGCGCGGTAAATTTGTGCTCTGACTGTTGCTGTTCCTGTAAGGGTTACAGCAACTGTTGCAGACAATGATGCAGAAATAGATGTAATAGTACCAGCACGTGGAACTGAAAAGGCTTCTGTTCCTGTAGCAGCTGTTAAGTCTATATTTGTACCAGTAAGAGTTACCCCTGGAATAGACGTACCGAATCCTACCATACTTACTGTACCGATCGCGCCACCAAGAACTGATGTTAAAATAACAGGAACTGTTCCTGATGCGAATGGGATGATCGAGCCTGTTGCTGGTGGAGTAGTAATACATGCAGCTTCTATAGCTTCAAAAGGACCGAGTGCAGTACACTCATTTTTATTTGCGCAGCCGCCGCACGTTGAATTCATACAATTCATACACATTTTTACACCCCCTTTCTTCATTATTCTATTCAGCTAAGATTATAGGGTTAGGGCAATTAACTCTATTGCAATTTTTATATGCGGAAATATTGGGGCTTCTTTAGAGGTGATTTTTGTCGATGGCAAGTATTCGTTAATTAATTTGACATTCTACTAAAATGTTAGTTGAACAGAAAAAAGTCCAATATGTATTTTCATACGTATTGGACGGATTTATCGTAAAATCTCCATAGACTGTACACCACAACTTTAAACTAACTCCATTTTCGAAAGAAATTGAAAAACAAAGAACCCTTATTTTTTTTCTGGCTTTCTTCAGGTGATTCTTCTTTTAGCTCGGGTTGCTTGTTTACTTCTTCAATTTGTGCTTGGGTTTCTACCCCTGATGAAGGTTCGAAAAATTCACATTCATTACTTTTTAAACTAGGGGATTTATTTGTGTCCTCTTGCTCGTTAACCACTTTAACTGCTTCCAGAATGACAGGCTCATTAACAGTTTCCGCCACTTCTAGAATGACAGGCTCATTAACAGTTTCCGCCACTTCTAGAATGACAGGCTCATTAACAGATTCAGCTACTTCCAGAATGACAGGCTCATTAACAGATTCAGCTACTTCCAGAATGACAGGCTTATTAATAGTTTCAGCTACTTCAAGGATGTCAGGCTCATTAACAGTTTCAACTGCATTATGATTGCCAGGCTTATTTGTTATTTCTGAGTTCATTTCATCTACAGTGACAGCAGTATTTTTTTTTCTGTAATTGTCAGGAGTTGAGGCATTGTCGGATGGTAAGGCAGATTCATTCATATTAACTGGAATTTCCTGCGTGCTTGTAGCGTGTTTAAAATGGAAGGTGGATTCGGTTGTGGTATTTCTATATAAGCCATTATATATTTGGCTTGGATGAGTATTTATTGATTGAAAGTATTGTTGATTAAAATGGCGTTCCTCGGGTACATCTCTTTGATTCCCGTTGCGAGTAGAAGGTATGCTATTGTTACCATCTAATTGCGCATTTGTAGCTTTACCTGCCAGACTTTGTAACATTTTATAAGATGGCTGTTTTGATGTAATCCCCGATTGATTTGTTGTCTGTGTAATGATTGGGTCCCTTTGTACACCGTTAGCAATAAATTTAGATGTGTTTTCCGTTTTAGGTATAGTGGTTAAAGCTTCAGTATTTTCAATCGTGAGTAATTTGTTTAAAACCATTAGTATTTCTCGGTTCCTGCCCTCAATCGTTTGATTCAGAGACTCAATTTGTGCCGATAGAAACTTTACCTGCTCCTCATAGCCTCGGATTTGTGAATTTTCTTGCTTATCACCCATTGTTTCAGTAAGCTCTTCTAAAAATGCCATTTGTGTTTTAATCTCATCAAAATCCATTTTCATAAATAGGGAATCTTCAATTGAAGTTCCCATTCTTAATGAAGTTAACGTATCCTTGTAGGCTTCTATCCTTTGCTTCAATTTTTCAATTTCTTGAGTGGAGTACAATTTTGAATCTTCCATTGCATTTCACCCCTTTCTGTCCATTAATATTTTATTAAAAATAGTTACTTTCTGTTACAAATATACCAATCCTTTTGAATATTTTAGTTCCTTCATTAGAAGAGGAGATGTAAGTAAAAATGATACATACTGTTACTGAAGAATTTTAACTTCTTTTAGCAAATGCCTTTTGTACCGAAGCGTAGCGACAGGTACAGAAGTCTCACGCTTCTATAGGTGGAGAGATGAATGCGTATTTAAGCTACTTTTCGGTGGGTATCCAAACACCCACTGAAATAGAGAAACGCAGTCTAAGACGCCACGGCCTGTGGCATTACTGAAATGACCTACATCGTGTCGGCCCTCTACTGCTACGCTTTCGCACAGAAAACATCTGCAGGCTAAGTGCAAAGCCGATTCCGGACGCATTGTTTGCCTGCGCGACAGCGGCAACTATGCCGAGGCATCATTGATTAAAAATCAAAACAAATTATTCATTAGCCCATACACTTATAGCTAGAAAACATATGATACAAACGAAAGATAAAAAATTTATGGAGGTGTCAAAAGGATGCTAGAGAATATGCCATCCCAGGCGCAAGAACTAATTTGTATCAACGTCGATAAGGTATTTGACTGGATTGTAAAGGAAATGTCTTTTGATTTTTCCCCTACTGGACCAATTACTTTTCCAGGAGTAACGCCAACGACTGATTTAACAGGTGCGGTAGTTACATGTAAGGTAGTTCCATCAACAACTAATCCTATTGTGATCTTGAACCGTGAGAATCGCCAATTCACAATTG
Organism: Lysinibacillus sp. NPDC096212; assembly: GCF_044763105.1. Taxonomy (NCBI): domain Bacteria; kingdom Bacillati; phylum Bacillota; class Bacilli; order Caryophanales; family Bacillaceae; genus Lysinibacillus; species Lysinibacillus sp. NPDC096212. The sequence goes on from NZ_JBIWFQ010000008.1 coordinate 21,378, forward strand.
ATGGTGCAACTGTATGTCTTCAAAATTTAACTATTCAAAAGAATTTTATTCTTACGATAGTTGTTTGTTTACCGAACGGCACTATGTTCACAAGCAATACTATTCCACTTTCTCGTTGCGAACAAGTTACATTATGTGCGCCGCAAGGGACAGATGTAGAAATTTTATTCACAGATTTAGATTGTTTCGTGTGTACAACTGGAACATTAACAGCTGGAGCAGGTACAATTACGTTTTCTGCATTAACTATTACTGTATCTGTTTGCCAAAGTATTCAATCTACATTCCCAGTTACTGTGGAATTCTTAGCAACTTTCTGCGAGCCAAGAGCAGAATTACCGTTCGCATGTCCGGGTGTAGTTCGCCCAGCGCAATGCCCTGCTGTATTCCCGTCTGTCGGTTAATGGTACTAACACATAGAAGAAAATCATATTGTAAAGAGAGGATAATCCTCTCTTTTTTTTTATGGAAGGACGTAACAGCCATAAAAAGAAGTTTGAATTTGCTTTGGTTAATTCAATATTATTAGCAAAGGGGTACTGATTATGCTTACTCGCATCGATCGTGTAGAAGAAAAAATAAATGAACTAAAAAAACAAACGGATTTTTATGTTCATGAAATTAAAAAAACGGTTGAGAAGCTTTTTATTCCGGATAGTGTCAACATCATAAGTTATTTCACATCCTCGTTCAATATTTCTTATAATCCTGATGAGGAGAGCTTATGCTTGGGCTCTTATCATATTCGCAATATAGGTAATCAGCCTATAACAAATCCGTATCTATGTATAAAACTGCCTGAAGAATCTCCATTCTCATTCTCAGGAAGGTATGTCTATGAACATTTCGCACCAAATTTAAAAGGAAACAGTAGCTGGGAGCGAATCAATGATCAATCAAGCAAGGAGGAATTCTGGCTTAGACCTATAGGAAAAACAACGCTGGAGCCAAACGAAACACTATCATTCCCTAACTTTCAAATCAAATGGGGTCATAATTTTTCTTATTCAGGAAGTATCATGGGTTTTACATATTGTGATCAGCTAAAAGATGGTGTCGTTGTCTTAAATCCTATTAATCTCAATGGAATTAGTCATACACAGGAGGATGAAAATGAGTGAGTCTGAAAATATAAATCAAAAAATAGATAGTGTTGTCCATCAACTAATAAAGGAACAGCTTACGAATCTATCTAACTATAGTAATACGAAAAATAACAGCTTTGCTTATCTCGAGAAAGGAACTTTGAATCTACTTCTTGCTTATTTAATGTCAGGAGAAAAGAGCAAAGCTGAAGAAATTAGTGATGAGGGAATAGAAATTAAGATTATTAAGCAGCTTGATGAGATGTTAGAGGATAGTAAGGAGCAATTTGAAGAAGTGATTAGTTTACTTAGAAAAATGTCGTGATAGGTGGTGCAAGTGTGGATAATGATATTGTTAAAAACAATGATCCTGTTCAGCTGCAGCAAATGATCATTTTTTTAAGAGCCGAATTAGCGAAATATAAAAATGAAGTTAAAAGGCTCAGAGATAGTGATTATTATTCACTAGTACTGAGATTAGAGCGAGAAAATGTTCAATTAACAGATCAGAAAAAGGAGCTTTCGATGGAGCTTTTAAAGCAGAAGAGAGACCATGAAAGAAAGATAAAAACTTACTACGACGATATACAAGCAAGAGAAATCCAGAAGAAAAAACAACTTTCGGCGATAGAGAGTTTATTAAAAGAATTAGAAGAACTGCGTGCGGAAAATAAATTAATAAAGGAATCTTTAAAATTCACTAAAGAAGAATTGCTTTCTATGAATTCAGATGCTAATGATAGGTCAATTCTGGAAGGCCTTGAAAATAAGTTGAATGTTTTTACAAAGGATATAAGCCAACAAATGAAGATTATGATTGAAGCCGTTGAAAAATCTCAATTAGAACAAGCCGATTTAGACATTCTTAATAAGCATTTAGTCTTAGAAATAGAGGGGAAAAGTACTGAAATAGAAAAATTATCGGAAGAATTAGCGGATGTAAAAAAACATAGCTTTTCTTTAGATCGAAAAACAATGATGAATCCAGAGTTCCTTGCACATTTGGATGCTCAAGTAAATAAGGTATTGGCTCAATCAATGGATTTTGAAAAGCAGTTGAATTATAAATTACGTTTGCTTGATGACTTGGAACACAAATTAAACGAGCTAACTATGGAAATAAATGCTGATGAAACTATATAAAGTATTATGGAAGGCTGTTTCAAAAGTAAGGTGAAACAGCCATTTTTTTTTTATGTTATGAGGCGATTAACGTGGAATAAAAGAAGATTTTGGCTGGTCTGTAACATTTAGGACAAGTAATGGCACAAGGTGAAAATTCATTTCTTCAGTTAAAAATTTTTCTCCAAAAGTTGTAAGTCTGGCTTTAGATAGGTCAACAGAGTGAACTCTTTCATCGTAATATGTATCATCATCCCCAAACCAATAAATAGTAACATCAGCAATATATGTTCTATCATGCATATACTCAATAAGATCTGCCCACATGTCTAAATTTAAATTATAATCTGTATGAACAGGTATATTTCCATTTTTGATTTCATTTAAGATATTAAGTATTATTTCTTTGTTTTCCAATTAACAACACCACCTTCCGAAATACTTTATGAATTCCAGTCTATAGTATATATAAAACCTCCAAAGCGTCGTTTGGTAACATTTCATAAAAGGCTGTTATTCAATAATATGGCCCGATTGTTGAACAACAAGTTAAACAACACTCTTCAACTAAACTGCGTCGTTAGTTCAAAAAAAATAAAATGAAGGTTGTTTTTTTTCCCCTCTTAAACACTTTAATTATATGAGAGCGAAAAATCGTTGATAACATGGTTCGTGGATAACCTTAATCAACGACATCCACTAGTCTCACATCTCAAATAACTTTTAGGAGGAAATAATAATGGCTTCATGTTCTCAATCTGATTTAACTGCTGTGACAATCCCAAATGTTGTACCATCTTTAAAGTTATACGGTAAAGCAAGTAATAATCAACGTTTTTTCTTGTCTGATAATCCAGAGACTATTAGTAGCTCTGTTCCATTTACTAATGGTTATGCAACGCTTTGGGCAGATACTGCACCTGGATTATTGAGTGTAACTTATCGGATGTTTGTTTGGCATCTAAATAACACGGGTGCGACTATCAAGTTCGGTGTTACCATTGGTAATGGTTCAAGTGGCAGTACTTATAAAGTCTCTGGTGTTAAAGACTGTATCGATACTATTACCGGCTTTGTAGCTCATGGGAAATGTGCCGCAAAAGCTTTACTCGGGAATACATTAACTCCTAGTTCTCCGGTTGATAGTTCCATTGTAGCGGGGAAAGTTGGATTAGTTAAAGAATGGAAAGTACCAAATGGTTATTTGGTAGGTGGAATTATTGAGTTTACTTTATCGTCTAGTTCTGCAATGTCTTATAAAGTCAGAACAGTAGCTGCTAAAAGTACTACTGCCGATCTTCGTAGTAATCAAAATGCAGTTGTGTCACCAGTTGGGACTCATCCGCGTGGTTCTTGGAACTTTTCCAATATCGACGGCTTTGGTACTTCAGGTGGCTCTGCTGCTCTATATACTGTCGGAGACGGCAATAAAAGTTTCTCCATAAATAATGGCGATAATGACAACTTAATGACTAAAGACACTAGCTATTCGCCTGGTGATGCTGTAGCAACTAATAAGGGGCATTATGGTGTTATTTACAAGGCGAATATCACTTTCAAAAACCCAACTCAAGCCGATAAGACATTAAAGGTATATTTGACAGGTCGTGGAGGTCCATACGGCGGTGCTGTACGTTGGAACAACGGTACAACTCAAGGTATTCCTACACTGTCTTCCAATACCCAAGGTGTTCGGATTGCTACATTTACTGTACCTAAAGGAACTAGTGTTACACATCCAGTCTATACTTCTACAGCTGGCTCGCTTAACACCCCAGCGGCGATACTGATTACAGAGTAATTAAATATATTAAAGAATTTCTCGTAAAATAAAGGAACCCTGTAGCTTATCGCAAATTCTCCGATGAGCTACAGGGTTCTCTACAGATCATAATATAATAGTCATTCAGAAACATCTTGGAACGTTAAACCAGGGAAAACGGTATAACTGCTTAATTAGGTATCACTAATTATTTGAGCTTTATCTATAAGGATAAAACCTGAAAGAATCTCTCCCCATCCACACATTAAGATACTTCCCTTCGTTCTAAAGATTTTTCCTTAGAATATTTAACCTATCAAATCTTAACAATGTATTGCTTTATTTCATATATGTAATTTTTTACTTATTCAACTAAGCTGCTCCGTTAGTTTAAGTACATTTCTTCACAATATCCATAGTGATATTAACATAAATATACAATAAAAAAACCATCTCTCAACTAAGGAATCTCTAGAGGGGAGATGATTTTAATCAATCTTTTCTATAAAACTGCAAGTATAGGAATGAACAGGACGACATCATATAGATGGATGTCGTCTTAAAAGAGTCATTAAAATGTGCAACATTCTAATAAATTAACTAAGATAACAACTTAAATGAATTAGTTATTGACTTTTAATAAATTAGGATTCCGAAATCTTCTTTTGAAATACATGATTATAATTTGTAGCATCTCGCAAAGCTTTTTCCTCAATTGGAATGCGCACAGACAGCATTGTTACATTTAAGAGTGTAAAGCAAAATGCTGTGAAATATGCTTGAAACATTAATGGCAGTAGAATAATTTCTAAGCAAACTACAGCGTAATTTGGATGACGCATAAATGTGTAAGGACCTTTCCGTACAACTTTTGCATCCGGCAATATGAGTATTTTTGTGTTCCAAAAAGACCCTAATGAACGGATACACCAAATGCGTAATATTTGAACGGCAATAAATAATAAGAATAATAACGGAAATAGAGGCGATAAACTTTTATGATTAGTAACTACTTCAATAATTAAAAATAGGAAGAAACCGGTGTGCAAAGAAACCATATATGGATAATGAGAAGAACCAACTTCATATGCCCCTTGTGAAAGCATCCATCTTTCATTGCGTTTTGCAATGAAAACTTCTGTCAATCTTTGTAGAATGACGAGGATCAAAATAATGTAAATAATCATGCTACTCCCTCCATTTAAGTAATACAGCTTCAGCACAGAAGCCAGGGCCGAGAGCGACTAGTAAACCAGTATCCTCTACTTGTCCTTCGTGTAACATAAATTGCTCCAATACATATAGCACCGTAGGAGATGACATATTTCCATGAAATTTCAATATTTCCCGAGAAATATCGGTTTTTTTGGAAGCTAGATACAGAGTGTCTTCATAAGCTTTTAACACTTTTTTACCGCCAGGATGTGCAATGAAATGGTTAAGCTGTTCACTGTATAGTTCGTGTTCCAATAAAAATTGCTCAATGAATGGGCCGAGCCAATTGGTGATTATGGCAGGAATACTTTTCTGAAAAACGACATGGAGTCCATTGTTTTTAATATTCCAGCCCATAACATTTTCTGAATCGGGCATCCATTTAGAGCCAGTCCCTATAATAGCAGGTATTGGTTTTTTTACTGCGATATTCACTTCATCTCCACAGACGAGTATACATGCGGCTCCATCTGCAAAAAGAGAGGCACCGATTAAATTGCTTTTTGAAAAATCATTTGGCTGAAAGGTTAGACTACAAAGCTCAACACAAACGACAAGAACTTTTGCTTCTGGATGGGCACGACAAAAATCATAGGCTCTACTAACACCGGCCGCACCACCAGCGCAGCCAAGTCCCCAAAGTGGAATACGCTTAAGCCTGTCTGAAAAAGGAAGTTGATTCATAACCCGTGCATCAATACTCGGTGTGGAAATACCAGTGCTACTCACAAAAATAATGGCATCGATATCTTTAGGAGAAATCGGTGAATGTAAAAACGCTTCATTTTGTAAACAGGCTTGAATGACATCAACGCTATATTGTGTAGCTAGTTCAATATATAAATCGTTGCGTTCTTCAAAGGAATGATCAGTACGATGCCATTCAGGCGGTACACAAAAATGGCGTGTTGCAATACCACCATTCTCAAAAACTTTTAAGTAGCGTTCTAATTTAGGGATTTTTGCATGGAAAAGTTCCTTTGTTAGCTCCTCGGCATTTGTCTGTTGTAATGTGTACGGTGGTTGGTATGTACTGATAGAAATGATTTTTGACAATTCAACATCTCCTTCATAAATAGTGGACTGGTTTATTGTATGCAAGAGGGGAGGGGATACATGCTTGTTAGAATTTAATTGACAATTTAAGAATATTTTGCTACATTGAGAACAACTAAATTGGAAGTAGGTGATGTGACATGATGAATAGATCCGTTTTTAACGAACTGCAATTCGGTTTGTTCAGTTTCACACGCCTAAAATATATAAATTGACCACGTAGTGTATTTAATTCACAATTGTGGTGATTTGTATATTCTCTTAAATGTGCCTGTGAACCTTGTAACTGCCGAATTGCGCAGAGACAAGGTTTTTTTGTTTATTATCAATTGATTACAAAGGATATTCACATTTAGGAGGAAAACAAATTGAATTTAACAACTTTAGGATTTTCAACATATTTTGAAGAGCAAATGACTGGATTTAAACAGGAGGCTAAGCTGACGAATTGTGTGCCGGCTAGGGTTACTTTAGAGCATAAGCATTCCTATCGTGTGCTGGCAGAAGAAGGAGAGTGGCTGGCCACGATTGCTGGACATTACGCGTATACATCATTAGCACGTGAAGATTTCCCTGCGGTAGGGGATTGGGTGCTAGTGGAGAAAATGCCGGGTGAGGAAAAGGCGATTATTCATAAATTGTTTACACGAAAATCAGTTTTTTCCCGCAAGGCCGCGGGGCTGGAAATACAAGAGCAGATTGTAGCGTCGAACGTTGATATCGTACTTCTAGTTATGAGCTTAAATGCTGATTTTAATATTCGTCGTTTAGAACGTTATTTAGTAGCTGCGTGGGATTCAGGTGCGAAGCCGGTCGTTGTATTGACGAAGGCCGATCTCTGTGAAGATGTTTCTAGTAAAATACGTGAGGTTGAGTCTGTAGCGTTTGGTGTGGATGTTTTTGTGACTAGTGCTTTGTCAGGCGAGGGCTTAGAAGATATTCGTGCGCTATTTACGGAAGGTGTGACGGGAGCATTGCTTGGTTCTTCTGGCGCAGGGAAATCCACTTTGACAAATGCTCTTAGTGGTGAGGAGCTTATGAAAGTTTCGGATATTCGTGAAGATGATGCGAAGGGGCGCCATACAACAACACATCGTGAGTTAGTTCTATTGTCAGGTGGCGGTTGTTTAATTGATACACCTGGAATGCGGGAGCTACAGTTATGGGATCAAAGTGACAGCTTATCCTCTAGTTTTCGGGATATTGAAGAACTTTCTGCAGCCTGTCGTTATAGAGATTGCACACATCAGAAGGAGCCACATTGTGCTGTACAGCAAGCAATTACTGTTGGCGAGCTTGAACAATCGCGTCTCCAAAGTTACTTTAAATTGCAAAGAGAGCTTGCTTTTATCGAACGCAAAACAAATGCTCAAGCAAGACTAAATGAGCAACGCAAATCGAAGCAAATTGCGAAAGGCTTAAAGAAAGGCAAAAAATCAAATTAAACTTGATATAAGAGTGAGCGATTTATCGGTGATTTCATAGTTGGGGGTACACGCATGAAAATCCAGAATATTAATCATTTATTATTTTCAGTTTCAAATTTAGAGGAATCCATCGCATTTTATGAAAAGGTTTTTAACGCAAAATTATTAGTGAAGGGTAGAACTACAGCCTATTTAGATGCAAATGGGCTGTGGCTTGCCCTGAATGTAGAAAAGGATATCCCACGCAATGACATACATCAATCCTATACACATATAGCGTTTTCTATCCAGGAGGACGATTTTGACAAAATGTATGAAAAGCTAGTCCATTATAATGTCAACATTTTGGAAGGCAGACGAAGAGATGTACGAGATAAAAAATCGATTTACTTCACGGATCTAGATGGTCATAAATTCGAATTTCATACAGGGACTTTACAGGACCGATTGGACTACTATAAGAAGGAAAAAATGCATATGGAGTTTTTTGATGTCTAATGATTGGGAAAATGAAATAATAGTAGAAGGGGTGATTTTATGAAAAAAGCTATTATTTTTGATATGGATGGTACTTTATTTCAAACAAATCTAATATTAGAGCCAGCACTGTCGGCAACGTTCGATGTGCTACGTGCAAAGGGCTTGTGGCAGGGAGAAACACCAATAGAGAAATACCGTGAAATTATGGGGGTTCCATTACCTGTTGTCTGGGCAACGTTATGTCCTATGCACACGCTAGAGACACGTGAAGAAAGCAACGCATTATTCCATGTTAAGCTTATTGAACAAATACGTAATCGCCAGGGCGCATTGTATCCAAATGCAGAGCAAACACTTGCTACGTTGGCAGAAAACTATAATTTATTCATTGCCAGTAATGGGCAAACAGAGTATTTGCAAGCAATAGTAGAAACCTATCAATTACAACGTTTTATCAAAGATACATATAGTATTCAGTCCATTTCGAGCGGTCATAAATCTGATTTAGTGAAAAAGGTCATCGAGGAAAATGCCATTGAACGCGGAGCAGTTGTAGGAGATCGTTCTTCTGATATTCAGGCAGCTCATGACAATCAGTTACTCTCTGTTGGTGTACGTTTCGACTTTGCGCAGGACACAGAATTACAGAAAGCAGACATAGTCATCGATGATTTAAATGAGCTACTTGATTTAAAGCTAGGATAAAATTTTATCGACTACATTCTCTGATTTATCACCCAACTTTTTTGTCTTATCGCGAATTTTCAGATATTTATCGACGTGCATTGCAATTTAAAAGAAGAAAGAGTAAAATGGGTGGAAATCTATAGTAAAAGCATTGATAAGGAAAAGTAAATTGGAGAAACATTATATAGAGAGCCTCTGTTGGTGGAAATGAGGTAAATGATCCCTTTTGAAAATGACCTTTGAGCTTCGTACCGAAAGCAAGTTTGCGAGTAGATTACGACGAGATGGGCACTCGTTATAACAGCGGCAGTATCTCTCATTGAAATTTGAAATGAGACGCACTGATGGAGGCAAATAGTGTGAGCTATTTGTAAATATAGGTGGTAACACGGGTATACTCGTCCTAATCAATTTTTGATTAGGGCGTTTTTTTTATCTTCATTCAGGGCTTACCTGAATAAAGATAAAGCCTCCGGCGGATGTCATGGATTTTAAAAGGAAGAATTGTGCTAGCACAATTCAAAATCCAGACGCATTGTTTATCTGCGCGAAAGCGAAGCGTCAGCGGCAATTACGCCGAGGCGTAATTGATATACACTTTTTTACAGATTTTAGAGGGGAGCAACTTAGGATGACAATTGTTATTGGAGGCGCGTGGCCATATGCAAATGGTTCTTTGCATTTAGGGCATGTTGCCGCATTATTACCAGGTGATATTTTGGCTAGATATTACCGACAAAAGGGCGAGAAGGTTTTATATGTTTCGGGAAGTGACTGTAATGGCACGCCGATTTCTATTCGGGCTGCACAGGAAAACACGACAACGGAAGCAATTGCTAATCATTATCACGAGGAATTTACAAGATGCTTCAATGATTTAGGATTTACTTATGATTTGTATACGCGAACAGATGCGCAGCACCATCATGAATCTGTTCAAACGATTTTTTTACAGCTACTAGCGAACAATTTTTTATACAAAAAGAAAATTGAACAAGCCTATTGTGAAACGGACAAGCAGTTTCTGCCTGATCGATTTGTAGAGGGGATTTGTCCAAACTGTGGTGCGAAGGCGCGTGGTGATCAATGTGATAATTGCTCAACCATTTTAGACCCGCTCGATTTAATTGATAAGCGCTGTAAAATTTGTGGGAATGAGCCAATTATCAGGGAGACAGAACATTTTTATTTTGCTTTTAGTCAGTTTCAAGGGAGGTTGGAGACTTATTTAGCGGAGGCAAAGGCGGAAAAACGCTGGCGAGACAATGCTTTAGGTTTAACAGAACGTTACTTGGCAGAAGGGGTCCCTGACCGCGCTGTAACGAGGGATTTGCCAAATGGTATCGATGTGCCCGTACCAGGTTTTGAAGGCAAAAAAATATATGTGTGGATTGAAGCAGTAGCAGGTTACTTAACAGCGAGTTTTGAATGGGCGAAGCAACATCAAATAGCGATTGAAGATTTGTGGAATGAAGAAACGATATCGTATTATGTGCATGGTAAAGATAATATCCCGTTCCATACAGTTATATGGCCAGCCATTCTTATGGGGATAGGGGCAAAGGCCTTACCTACACATATTGTATCGAACGAATATTTAACATTAGAAAAACGAAAATTATCGACGAGCCAAAACTGGGCGGTATGGGTGCCGTATATTTTGAGTCGATACGATGCAGATTCCATTCGATATTTTTTAACAATGAATGCGCCAGAAAATCGCGATACGGATTTCTCTTGGCGAGAATTTATTTATAGTCATAATGGCGAATTACTTGGTGCTTATGGTAATTTTGTCAATCGAACATTGAAGTTTTTAGAAAAATCGTTTGATCGTCAAGTACCTCAAGTCGAAATAGATGCCACTATTCGAGAACAAACCATTCAGCTATTTAATGATGTTGGTATTCATATAGAAGCGGGTCATTTTAAACAAGCTTTAGAGGTTATTTTTGAATACATTCGTGCGGCTAATCGTTATTTTGACGAGCAGCAGCCATGGTTACAGGTGAAAGAGAATGTTGATGCTGGAAATCGAACACTGGCAACGTGTGTTTATATCATTGCTAACCTTGGACAACTGTTACATCCATTTTTACCGTTTTCAGCTGAGAAGGTGAGGGGTATGTTGGGAATCAAAGAAGTGAAGTGGCATGAACAAGTGGACTTACCGACAAGCATTAGTGAAGTGACACCATTGTTTGAACGTCTTGATGTTGAATTAATTGAAGAGGAATATCGAAAGTTAGTAGATGGCAGTCGATAGAGAAAATGAAAGCAGTATGACTCAATAGTGTCATACTGCTTTCAACTATTTAATTCATAACAGGCGTTAATTTAGCAACAACGATACTATTGATCGCATTAATATAAGCTAGCGCACTCGCTTTTAAAATATCTGTATCTGCAGCTTTTGCGATATATTTTTCACCTTCATGCTCGATTGTAATTTTTACTTTTCCAAGCGCTTCTTTACCACGAGAAACGCTATTGATATTATATTCTACAAGTTTCACATCCATGTTTGTAATTTCTGCGATGGCTGAATATAGGGCATCAATTGGACCTGAGCCAACTGCACTTGCTTTAAATACTTCGCCACCTTTACATACTTTCACGCTTGCTGAAGGGAAGCTTGCGTTGCTGACGACTTGTAGATCACCGAAGTCGAAGAATTGATCACTGTAATGAGTGGCATTGGCATTGTTTGCGTCATGTTTTTCATAATAGCTTTCAACAATAACATATAAATCGTGATCGTAAACTTCTTTCTTTGCATCTGCTAACTTCAAGAAACCTTCGAATATTCCTTCGAATTCCTCCGCTGAAAGATTTGAAAAGCCCAGTTTTTCAAGGGCATTTTTCACCGCGTGACGCCCAGAGCGAGCTGTTAGGACTAACTCCATATCGTCTAGACCTACATCTTCTGGATGGACAATTTCATAGGCATCACGAGATTTAAGAAGGCCATCTTGATGAATACCAGATGAATGGGCAAAAGCATTATCCCCAGTAATCGCTTTGTTTACTTGTACGTCTAAGCCCATAAAGCTTGAAACGAGACGAGACGTATTCATAATTTCTCTTGTGTTAATACGGGTCTCAGCATTGTAAACAGAGCCGCGTGTTTTCAACGCCATAACGACTTCTTCTAATGCTGCATTTCCTGCGCGTTCACCAATGCCGTTAATCGTACATTCTACTTTATCTGCGCCGTTTTTAATCGCAGCAAGCGTGTTAGCAGTTGCCATACCAAGATCATTGTGGCAATGAACACTTAACAAAACGCTATCGTCTAAGTTTTTCATACGATCATTTAGTTTATAAATCATCGCTCCAAACTCTTCTGGTTCTGCAAAGCCTACTGTGTCAGGTACATTAATCATTGTTGCGCCAGCCTTCATCACAGCTTCAATGGTCTTCCAAAGATACTCAAAATCAGAGCGAGATGCGTCTTCTGTTGAATATTGGACTTGTGGTAGAAGAGTTTTCGCATATTTTACTGCATCAACGCCAATTTGTAGAATTTGATCCTTGGATTTGCTAAATTTTTTCTCAACATGAATATCAGAAGTACCAAGCACCATATGAATCATCGGATTTTCAGCGTATTTTACAGCGTTATAAACAGCATCAATATCTGCCTGTACAGCACGTGCTAAAGCAGTAATCATAATGTCATTTGTATGACCAACTTTTTGTGCGACAGCTTTAACTGCATCAAAATCTCCTTGTGATGAAGCCGGGAAACCAGCCTCGATAATATCGACGCCTAATTTTTTGAGTTGCTGTGCAATCTCTACTTTTTCGTATAAATTCAGTTTTGCACCAGGCACTTGCTCGCCGTCACGTAAAGTTGTATCAAACACCCAAATTTTTCTTCCCATTTTCAAACACTCCTTTTGTAGTAGTTGTCATTATATTGATAGTCTCTGCCTTGCACAATAGAGACGAAATCCACACCTAGGCCAATAAAATAAAAACAAAAAAACCCGCCTCTATATAAAAATATAGAGACGAGTCTATGCTCGCGGTACCACTCTAATTGACTTTCTCATGACAGAAAAAGTCCCCTTATCGACAGCCATCACTGTCTATCCCGTTAACGGAGGAAACCGACGTCCCTTACTTAAAGTTCAGGGAGTGGCTCATGGACGAGTTCAAAATGTGTGCCTATCGGTTTGCACCAACCACCGACTCTCTACAAGTACACTTGCATTTCTACTATTTCCAATCTTGGCCTACAATAATGTGTTGTTGAAAGCAATGATACTTGGGTATTTTTAATTTGTCAATAAAATTCTAAAAATTATATTTTTTCTGTCTTATGTTGAGGCAATGATCAATCGTTTGATAATGATAAAAAAGTACTCTTAATTTTGTCTCATCGGAGTGCCCACTCGGAACGGGAATCAACTCCATGTTATGGGGATAATCATTATTTTTCACAATCAATGTAAATATTTATGAGATAATAAGGAGGTAATTAACAGTTTAGAAAGAAGGCGTGACTATGAAATTTGTATTTGATTTAGACGGTACGATTTGTTTTAAGGGCCAACCATTAAGTGAGGGAATTACTAATGCTCTAGAAGCTTGCATCGAAAACGGGCATGAAATCATTTTTGCATCAGCTCGTCCGATTCGTGATTTACTACCAGTATTACCTGAAACAATGCGAAAATTTTCAATGGTTGGGGGAAATGGTGCATTTGTTGCACGGAACGGAGAAATTATTGAAGTAACAGCATTTGAAGCAATAATTGTAGAAGAGATTCAAAATATTATTTCAGCATTTCGATTGCCGTATTTAATAGACGGTGATTGGGATTATGCATATACAGGAAGTGAGGTACATCCAATTTATCAAAATTTAGATCCGCTAAAGCTTGCGAAAAACGTGTCATTGCAGGATTTGAAGGCTATAGTGAAAGTTGTATTATTTCCTGGAGAGCAACGCAAAGAAATCGTAGGTGAGCTAAAAAAACTACCAATCTCGTTATATGAACATACATCCGAAAATATTGTAGATATGAGCCCGAACGGCATAGATAAATGGAGTGGCCTGACGAAGCTAGGTATCGCTGAAGGTGAATTTGTCGCGTTTGGTAATGATGCGAATGATGCGTCCATGTTTGCAAAGGCGAAAGAAAGCGTTTGTGTAGGTGAACATAAAGTACGTGAGATTGCATCTTTACAAGTATCAAGTGAGGAGACGGCAATAATTAAGATGTTAAGTGTGCTAAATGAAAAGTACAAAGAAGAGGCTTTAACTGATTAGATTCCTGTGCTACTTGTATTGGGAATCCTTCATAGATCGAAGACTCCAGTACACATACAATGAATGTCATCGATAGATACCATCTATGGATAATCAGAGTCCGTTCTCATATAGGAAGATGTTAAAAAGGAGAAGGTAATATGGTAGATCCTAACACAATTTTGTTCCTTTGGCAGCTCTCGTTTTTCATTTCTGGTGTCACGTTAATAGTAGGTATTTTTAAAAAGTCTTGGGTTTTTATGCTGATTAGTACAATTTCATTTTTGCCTATAGCATTTTATTTTTTAGGAGCAGAAAATACTTTTAAATATATTGGACTCACACCATTTGTTCTTTTCATAGTAGCTATACTATTTTGGTTTTTAAAAAGAAAAGGATAAATATATTTGTTTTATGAGCTGACTTTGCACTCATAGAATCAATGGTTTTCTGTATTTTACCAGGTAGATACTTTGAAAACAGCTCATACGTTTAACTATAGTCGTGGTGCTTCGAGGCATAATATTGTTAAAATGCATGCAATGTATTCAAGTTATTGGAGTGGAGGTTAGGCGACTCCTTGGGGATCAGCAATAGAGGAACGAAGGCGTTATCACGTCCTGTGATAACGCCTTCGTGACCAACATCGTGTTGGCCCGAGACCCTGCAGCGAAGCGGCTCATCGGACGCCCCCAGGAAAGCGCCTAGTCGGAACGGAAATCAACCCCACGTTTTGATAATTAGCTATTATAGAAACTTTACCAAATTCCTTAATCCACCTTAAAACGCGAAACCTGTGTTTGTAATTCCTCGGCCATGTTTGATAGTGTGGCAGCAGAAGCGGCAACTTCTTCAATAGTCGCTAGTTGTTCCTCAGAAGCAGAAGCTACATTTTGTAGATTTGAAGAAGACATCTGTGCGATTGTTGCAATTTCATCGAAGGATGCGTAAATTTGCTCAGCACTCGATGACATTTCTTCTGAAACTGTTGTTGCTTCTTGAATTTGGTGGGATACTTGTTCGATCAGTTCAACGATTTTTGAGAAGCCTTCCTCAGCTACTTTTACAACTTGCATACCGACTTTTACCTCTTGTGTACCAGTATCCATAACAGTTACGGCACGGTTTGTATCCTGTTGTATATCTGAAATCAGACTTGCAATTTGTTCAGCAGATTGCTTAGATTGCTCCGCTAACTTCTTTACTTCATCCGCAACTACTGCAAAACCGCGACCATGATCCCCTGCACGCGCTGCCTCAATTGCAGCATTCAATGCTAGTAAATTTGTTTGCTCAGCGATGTCTGTGATGAGACTAATAATATTTCCGATTTCAATGGAATGATTTCCTAAATTTTTCACGACGCTAGCCGATTCTAAAACCGCTAAATTAATTGTGTCCATCTGTGTAATAACACGGTGTAGCGATTCATTTCCGTTATTAGCTTCAGTATTTGTTTCTATAGCAAGCTCTGAAACGGCAGCTGTCGTCGCAGCCAATTGTTGAATGCCTTTTGTCATAGTTTTCATAGCTGCTGAACTTTCAGTAGCATTTTTTCCTTGGGCCTCGGAGCCACTTGCAACTTCTTGTATAGAGGAAGTAATTTGTTCTGTCGCTTGGATTGTTTGTTCAGCGCTTGCAGTTAATTCAGCAGCAGAACCACTTACTTGCACGGTGTTATGACGTACATTTGTAATAAGATCCTTTAAATTTGTTGCCATTTGATTAAAGGCAAGTGCTAAATCACCTACCTCATCACGATTTTTAATGTGAATTTGCTCAGCTGTTAAATCGCCATCAGCGATTTTTTTCGCAGCTTTTGCCATACCTTTGATAGGGCGGGAGATAAGGCTTCCCATGACCATAGCAATTATCAGACTAATGACGACGGCAAAAACGCCAAGAATAATCATTTGGAATTTAATGGATTGTATTTCTTTTGATGTAGCAGCTATTTGCCCTTTTATATATTCATCTTGGTAGTTAGCAAGGTTAGCCACACGGTTATCGAATTGTTTAATAAGTAGGCGGCCTTGTGTACTATCAAGCTTTTCGTATTGCTCTGTTTCTCCAGCAGCCTTTAATGAAAACATTCGATCTGCGAACTGTTGGACATCTTGCTCGCTTTTATTGATTGCCTCTAATAACTCAATAGATTTTTGAGAATCGAACGAAGCCTTTAATTCATCATATTTCTTTTTAAATTCTTCACGTGAAGCCGTATTACTTTGAAAATTTTGCTCGTTACCAAGTAATAGATAACCTCTGATATTTATAATTTCTTGTTTAGCAATTGTGCGTAGCTCTTGAATACTAATAGATTTAGTTGTTTGTTCTTCGAGTAACACACGATATGTTTTGTTTACTGCATTAAGCTGTTTAAAATTTAATCCGATTGTTCCAACTAATACTAAAATAACAATAAAAAAACCGAGTACTAACTTCTTGTAGATAGTAAATCGCATAGTTGTTGTTTCCTTTCTCAGTAATTTAGTAGAAATGTTACAAAAAAGTGAAATATGTATATACCATTTATATCAGATTATACGAATTTTACAAAGTATTGTGATTATTTTTACAATATGTAAAAGGGGTAATAAGGTAATTAGTCGCGGGTAGAATGATAAAAAAGTTGAATGATTCGCTTTTTTACAGTAAGTAAAGGCGGATAGTTACCTGTGAATCTCGAAAATTATGACAATTTGCATAAATTTGAAACTAATTGAACTGTAGTAACGTAAAATGAATAAAGGAACAAGTAAGGATGTGGGAAGATGTATAGGCCAATTTTGAAATTGCCGAAAACAAGATATGAAAAAATTTGGGATTTCATCGGTGGCGGGTTATTTGTACTGTCCATTCTTTATATTATTGTAATGTGGGGCCAACTACCCGAAAAGATTCCAGGTCATTTTAATGGTGCAGGAGAAGTTAATCGGTGGGGTTCGAAAATAGAGTTACTCATCCTTCCGTTTATCGGAATATTGCTGTGGATATTACTAGGGCTCCTTGAAAAAATTCCACATATTCATAATTACCCAGCACGCTTAAATGAAAGTAATGTAGAGGCATTTTATTTAAATAGCCGAAAAATATTGAATGAAATAAAAAACCTTTGTCTAATTATATTTACAGCTATATCATTCCAAATGGTACGTATTGCACTTGGAGAGGCAGAGAGTCTTGGTTGGTGGTTTCTACCAGCGGTGTTAATTGTAATGGCCATTCCGATTATTAGAGGGATAGTTACGGCTACAAAAATTAAATAGCTTATCTCAATCTTAAACGCTCGAGAATATTCGAGCGTTTTTTTGTACGAAAATGGCACTAAATCAGCTATACTATCAAAACTAAGAGAAAATTGTATTGATAATTAGAAGAGGTGTCAAAACTATGCAAAAGAAATTTAAAATTAAGGATGGACTATCCATTGCCATTCATAATCAACCAGAGGAGATGCAATTAGAGGGAATAGCTCAAACAGGGAACGCACCTCATGATCGAATAATTGCCTTTGTGTTTACTATTGATGAAATGGTAACGTATTTACAAAATGTACTAAAGTTAAACACTCTTACGGAACAAGGTTATTTATTTTTTGTTTATCCGAAAAAAGGTAATAAGAAGTATGATCAGTTTATCCACCGCGATGAAATCTTCCCAGCAATTCAAGTGGACGAGGAAAAATACATTGTTGGCAGTGATTATAAATTTGCAAGTCTTATGTCATTAGATGAGACATTTTCTATAGTAAGTATAAAGAGAGATGGCAAGGGACGCGGCAAGAAGAAGACAGCGAGTAGTCAGTGCGTTAGTGACTATGAAGGTATGATTCCTCAATTGCGTGATTCACTTGCGGAAAATCCGGATGATTTAATATTTTATGATGGATTAACACCGGGTTATCAAAAGGACTGGGCCCGATATATCTATAGTGCAAAAAAGGAAGAGACGCAAGTAGCACGTTTAGAGGAGATGCGCGAAATTATTAGATTAGGCTACAAAACAAAGGAATTATACCGAAAAGCAAAGGCGGAGGGTAAAGCATAAATTACATAGAGGCTTTATTGATTCCTTTAAATGATGCTATATTCATTGTAATTGGCAATCCTATGATTAGCCTAGTTTGTGAAATAAGACAGCAATTAGGATTTATTATGTAGCGGAGCGATTAAATATTTAGTCGGAGCGGAAATCAATTCTATGTTATGGAATGAGTTTTCTAATTAATAAAAACACACACTACTATGTTGAAAAGAGGGCAGAGAATGAAGAACTCATATATTGAGCAAGTGGATGAAAAATGGCGGGAGAGTTTTGCCAAACTTGTGGATGTGGTAGAAAGCAATTTACCAGAGGGTTTTGAAGAAAGCATGTATTATGACATGGTAAGCTATGTTGTTCCACTAACTACTTATCCGAAGGGCTATCATGTCACGCCGAATACTCCCTTGCCCTTTATAAGTCTTGCTGCACAGAAACGCCATATTGCAGTTTATCATATGGGCATTTATGCAGATCAAGCGTTACTCTCGTGGTTCCAAGAGGAGTATGCGAAACGAGTACCGACGAAACTTAATATGGGGAAAAGCTGTATTCGTTTTACAAGCACTAAAAATATTCCGTATGAATTAATAGGTGAGCTTGTTGCGAAAATGACACCAGCACAATGGATTACAAAATATGAAGGGGAGTTAAATAAATGAAAAGTGCCACTACATTTTTAATGTTTCAGGGACAAGCCAATGAAGCTATTCAGCAATATCAACAATGGTTTTCAGAATTACAGGTGGAAAGCTTAACTTACATGGAAAACTCACAACAGATTGCGATGGCTGTTCTTCATTTAAAAGGTT
Organism: Lysinibacillus sp. NPDC096212; assembly: GCF_044763105.1. Classification (NCBI taxonomy): domain Bacteria; kingdom Bacillati; phylum Bacillota; class Bacilli; order Caryophanales; family Bacillaceae; genus Lysinibacillus; species Lysinibacillus sp. NPDC096212. Next base: position 40,328 of record NZ_JBIWFQ010000008.1, read on the forward strand.
TAAAAATGATGGTGAATGATAGTGTAATACAGCATAACTTTACATTTACACCGTCAACTTCTATTTTTATGGAATGTGAGTCTGAAGAAGAAATCGACAGTCTAGTTGCTCAAATTATAGAGGGTGGACAAGCTTTAATGCCACTTAATAATTATGGATTTTCTAAGAAATTCGCCTGGATTCAGGATCGTTTTGGTGTATCCTGGCAACTAACGTATAATTGATTTTCAGAAGAAATATATATAAATAAATGGATGAAATAACTTCATTATGTTAGTAGAGGATGTTACACAGTCCGTTGTTAATCATGTTAAAAGGAGAATAGCATATGGTAGTAACTTTAGTGAGACACGATATAAAATATGCTGAAGCGATGCATGCACTGTCTTCTATGCCACAGGTTCGAGATGCATTAGGGTTACCTGCTGGCAAAGTGGAAGATACGATTAATTTTATTAAACGTGAATGTGTGGACGAAGAAGCTGGAAAGACAGTCCCTCGTGTTGTCTTAGATGAGGAAGGGCAACTGATTGGTGTGACGGCGTTAATGTTTATTGATCACAATAAAAAGAGTTGTCATATTGGCTCATGGCTGGGCCATGAGTTTTGGGGAAAGGGCTATAATCTTCAAGCAAAAGTTGCAATCTTAGATATTGCATTCTTTGAGTTAGGGCTAAAGCGTGTTTTTGCAGGAGCTAGAAAGGTCAATATACGCTCACAAAAGGCACAGGAAAAGTTGTCTTTTATTCGATTAGGAGTTGAGAATGATTTTCCGCAAGAGCATTCATGGCTAGAGATTAAAGAAAAGCAGCCGTGTGTTTTAAATGTTTTTGAGCGCGAAGATTTTGTTCAATATCGTACAACCTTAAAGAAAGTGGAAGGTGTAAGGGAAGACTATTTGCCACAATTATTATTAGCTGATGAAAGTGAAGTCGCTGTTCGAGAATATTTAAATGACGGTGAATTATACGAGATTAAATGTGGTGAGCAGTTAGCGGGCGTAGCGTTACTTCTTGAACAGTCTGATTCAACAGTTGAGTTGAAAAATATAGCGATTGTACCGAAGTATGAAGGTAAAGGACTTGGGAAAGAAGCACTGCGACAAATAACAACCATTTGTCAATCACAAGGATATCAAACGATAATAGTTGGTACTGCAAATTCTAGTATTGATAATATTGCCTTCTATCAAAAAGCAGGTTTTCGTATGGAAGCCATTGAAAAAGATTTTTTCAGTAATTACCCAGAGCCAATCTATGAAAATGGCATTCGTGCACTAGATATGATTTTCTTTTCAAAGGCATTGTAAAATATTTTAGACATAAAGAAATACCCGTCCAACTTGAGTTGTGCGGGTATTTTTAATCGCCAAGCAACAGTGCCATCAACTTTTCTTTTGAATGTAAAAAGTCATCTAGAGTATAGCGATCTAAGACGGTTAAATAGGCCTGTAATGCTTCGTATAATACGCCTTTTAGCTGGCATTCCGGAGCAATTTTACATAGATTATTTTCTTTGTCAAAGCATTCGACAAGATGAAAATCCTCTTCTGTATGACGTACTATTTCACCAATTGTAATGGTCTTTGGATCAATTGCTAGGCGAATTCCTCCGCCACGCCCTCGAATCGTTTCAATATAGCCCAATAATCCAAGTTGGTGTGTCACCTTCATTAAATGGTTTTTCGATATATTATAAGCATCTGAAATTTCTTGGATAGTTGATAATTGGCCATCTTCCTTCGCACCCAAATATATGAGTGTTCGGAGGGAATAATCTGTGTATAAAGTTAAGCGCATAAGAACACCCTACTTTCTATAGTTCAAAATAATTATAGCATTTTTACCTTGAAGTATTATAAATTCAATACTTTTTTAAAGATGTATTTAAAATACATTAATTATGTCCATTTTGTTAAAGATGTATTTCATATATTGCTTTTAAAAAGTGAGAGCGTTATATTGTAATCACGAAAGGGTGGTAAGCGATATGTTAAAACAAGAAACAGTACAAATTATTAAAGCAACAGTTCCTGTATTAGAAGTTCACGGAGTGGAAATTACTAAAACATTTTATAAAAATTTGTTCCAAGCTCATCCAGAATTATTAAATATTTTTAACCATACAAATCAAGAAAAAGGTCGTCAGCAAACAGCATTAGCAAACACAGTTTATGCTGCGGCAGTTCATATTGAAAATTTAGAAGCTATTTTACCAGCGGTGATGTTAATTGCTCATAAACACCGTAGTCTAGGAATTTTACCTGAGCATTATCCAATAGTAGGAGAAAACTTACTAAAAGCGATTAAAGAAGTGCTTGGTGATGCAGCAACAGATGATATCATTAATGCATGGGCTGAAGCATATGGCGTCATTGCAGATATCTTCATTCAAGTAGAAGAAGAGCTATATCAAAAAGCTGAGGGTAATGGCGGATGGCGCTTATTTAAACCGTTGAAAGTAGCGAAAAAAGTAGTAGAAAGTGATCTTGTTACATCTATCTACTTTGAAAATGAAGATGGTTCCCCTCTACCAGCTTATGAGCCAGGTCAATATATCAGTATTCGTGTGAAAGTACCAGGTGAAGAGTATTTAATGAACCGTCAATATACACTTTCACAAGCAAGTACAGAAGACGGCTATCGTATTTCTGTAAAACGTGAAAGCGATCATACGCCAAATGGTAAAGTATCTAACTTTATTCACGACGTATTAGAAGTCGGAGATTTAGTGGATGTAAGTGCTCCAGCAGGACTATTTGTTTTAGAAGAAACTTCTGCTCCAATTACATTTGTAAGCGGTGGTATCGGGGTAACACCATTAAACAGTATGCTGCAATCACTAAAAGATGATGCGGCAAATGAAGTGAGCTTTATTCAATGTGCGCGCAATGAAAAAGTTGTAGCATTTAGCGATGACATTCAAAAGAAAGTAAATGTGCTTCCAAATGCAACATATACAGCGTTATATTCGGATGAAGATAAGAAAATAACAAAAGAATTTTTAGCTGAAAAAGTAGCCAACAATGCAGATGTTTACGTATGTGGACCTGCTGGCTTTATGGAAGCGGTCATTAAAAATTTACATGAGATTGGCGTGAAAGACGAAAAAATTCATTATGAATTCTTTGGTCCAGCCATGCAATTAGTAAAATAAAATTTTCAAAATTATAGGTGACGTGCTTTTATTTAAAAGCACGTCATCTTTTTAATTTCATAAAGAATTAGTTTTTAAAATAATCTGGTCGATGAAATCCTTCGTAGTCTTTATTGGATTCAATAAATTTCTGAAAATCTGCAGAATGATATGCTTCAATTAAATCCTTTACAAATTTTTTATCTTTATCCTCAGTGCGAACTGCTAATAGGTTTTGGTATTCGAAAGTTGGGTTCTCTAATGCTAAGTTCGATGATAGTTTTCTTCCAGATGACAAAATAAAGTTACCATTTACAAGTGCAAAATCTACGTCAGACAGTGAACGTGGCAATTGTGCTTGCTCCATTTCGACGAAATCAATAGTGTATACATATTTAGTGATATCTTGTTTACTCACTGTAGTGGGTGAATAACCTTCTTTTAGTTCAATCCATCCAAGATCGTCTAAGATTCGTAGAGCACGTGCAATATTAGCTGGATCATTAGGAATTGCTACTGTATATTCTTTATTTTTTTCTAAACTGTCGATAGAATCAAAACGATCTGAACAGACCCCCATTGGTGCAGTAGGAACTTTAAGTATTTCTGTCAAATCTAAATGCTTCTCTTTTTTAAAGTTTTCCAAATAGGCTGTGTGTTGAAAAATATTAGCATCAATTGAGCCATCACCTAAAGCGATATTAGGCTGGATAATATTACTGAATTCAATTGTTTCAATTGTGTATCCTTTTTCTTTTAGTATCGGTGCAATGCCAAGTTGAAATTGGTCGCTGTATGGACCGGGTGTAAAACCTATTTTAATTGTTTTATTTGATGTATCTTGTGCAGTCCCGTTTGAATTACAAGCTGCTAACACTGATATCAATAGCATAGTACTTAAAAGGAAAAGAAATTGTTTCATTTTTTTTATCCTCCATTATCTAAAAAAGTAATATTGACACTGACTACTAGATATAAGCAATAAAAAAACGCGTAAACGACAATTGTTTACACGCCTCCGGTGATTCCGGTCAGTAATTATTTTAATACCAATTGGATTAGTAGGATTATAGCAAACGCTTTTTTATAAATCAATAAGTTTTTAACTTCTTTCAGTAAGTGTTTTGGTAGCGAAAGCGAAGAGACAGGTAACAGAAGTCTCCCACTTCTATAGGTGGTGAGATGAATGCGGCGGACGCAATTTAGCCGCGGTAAATTGATCAATTAATTTTAAAAGTATACTTGACTTATTGGTTTTGTTTGGTTTAATATGTAAATTAATTTATATAATGTGGCGACTGAAAAAATCGGAGCTTTAGTTTTAGAACTAAAAGCTCCGATTTTGTTTTTTGCCTAAAAAAATATTCATAGTGACCATAAAAATGGAGCTCTCATTGATGTCTTAAGCGAAGATTTGCGAAGGAGATTTGGTGGGAGTTTTTTGTGTTCATGAAAAGGAGTTGGAGAAATAAATGTCTTTTAGTGGAAGTTTGAAAGATGGAAGAAGTGTGTGGCTGGACGGAGTAAAAGTGGACGTAACAACTCATCCTGCCTTTACGGGAACATTAGAAACTATCACAAATTTAATAGCACTTCTAGATGATGAGAAGAATCAAAGCATTGCAGGCTTTAAAAGTCCGAAAAGTAATCGATTTGTTCATAGTGCATTTTATATTCCACGTAGCTATGAGGATTTAATAAAGCGTAAAAAAGCATTTGCTCTATGGTCGAATAAAACCTATGGAGTGATGAGTCGTTTATCAGATTATGCTAATTCTCTAATTACCGGATACTATTTGGATCGTCATCAGTTTGCGCAATATGATGTTGAATTTGTTGAAAAAATAACGAAATATTATGAGTTAGCTAGAGATGAACGGCGAATTGTGACTACTGCAATTTTGGATCCTCAAATTGATCGTTCGAAACTAGCAGAAGAGCAAGGTGAAGATGCATTATTACGTATTATACGGGAGACCGAGGAGGGGGTAGTTGTACGAGGGGCTAAAATGATTGCAACTGGTGCTCCGTATGCACATGATGTCATTGTTACCTCTCCGCAAAAATTATCATCAAATCAAATAGCACAAGCAAATATGTTTATTGTGCCATTAAACTTACCTGGACTACAAATTGTTTGTCGAGAATCATTTGCTTCAAATAAAGAACATCATAAATTAAGTTCAAGATTCGATGAAATGGACGCTGTTTTATTATTTGACGATGTTTTAATTCCGTGGGATAGGGTGCTTATTAAAGGTTCACCTGAGGGCGTGTTGAAAGCTCATCAGCATCAGCAAATCGATGCGCTAGCACAGCATCAAACGGTGGTTCGTTTACTATCAAAATTAGAATTTATTGCTGGAGTTACAACAGCAATAGCTCAATCAATTGGTGCAGATTACTTTCTACATGTTCAAGAAAAAATAGGGGAGCTTTATACACAAATTGATAGTATTGAAGCTTTATTAATTTCATCTGAAAAAGAAGGGCATCTAAATGAGCAGAAAGTTTATTTACCTAATATTACGCCACTCCAAACAGCAAGAAATTTAGGTACCCATTTCTATGGCCGTGCTCTAGATATTTTAAAGCAGATTGGAGCAGGAGGCTTTATTCAATTATCGTCATCTCCGATCCCAGAAAATCATGAGCTATACCCGTTATTTTCTAAATACTATAAAGGGGCAAAGGTGGATGCACAAACAAAAGAAAAGTTATTTAGAATTGGGTGGGAGCTTATTGGTAGTCAACTCGGCTCACGTCATGATTTATACGAACGGTTTTATACAGGGGATCCAATTCGCGTTTATGCATTGCAGTATGAAACTTATGATAAGTCCTATTTGAAAAATAAGCTAAATCATTTTTTGAGTAATTTGATTGAAGGGGAGGTAAACGAAGATGAATACGCCGATTCCGTATTTGCAGAGGTTGAATAATGGGCGAACAGTTTGGTTAGATGGGGAGATTGTTAATAATTTAGAAAACCATAACGCCTTTAAAGGGACTGTTCAAACAATACAGCATTTATTAAATTTACAAACAGTGGAGCCGACAAAATCGATTTTAACGTATGAAACGGAAAAAGGTACAAATGCCCATTTATCTTTTTTAGTTCCAACATCAATCAATGATTTGAAAAGGAAAAGTTTAGCTTATAAATGCTGGGTAGATGAAACATTTGGCGTAATGAGCCGTTTATCCGAATATTCTCGTTCGCAGTTAGTAGGTTGGTATGCAAGTAGACAACAATTAGATGTTTTGACACCGGGCATTGCAACAAAGCTTGAAAAACTATACGAAGAGTCGCGTGATTTAGATTTATTATCAACGGTAGCTGCACATGACCCGCAAAAAAACCGTTCAAAATCTGCTGAAGAGATAGAGCACGGGAAATTACGTGTAGTTACTAAAAATGAAGAAGGCATTTTTGTGAGTGGTGCCAAAACAATTGCTACAGCAGCACCATATGTAGATGAACTGCTCATAACCTCTTATCATAAGCGAGGGTTAGAGGAAGCACTAATGGCAAATGTATTTTATGTTCCAACCTCAGCTCAAGGGCTACATATGGTATGTCGAGAATCGTTTGCTTCAACTGATACAAACAACCATCCTTTAAGCTCTCGTTTTGATGAAATGGATGCTGTCTTAATTTTTGATAATGTTCTAATCCCTTGGGAAAGGGTGTTGGTAGCAGAAGATCCTGAATTAGCTTGGAAGTTACGAATAGAAACGGCATCATCCTTGTTAAGTCAGCATCAAACGGTTGTACGCCTGATTAGTAAATTAGAATCGGTCGTCTCAATTGGCAACGAACTAGCGGAAACAGCTGGAGCGACGGAGTTTTTACATGTAAAAGAGAAGTTGAGTGAGTTAATCATACAGTTAGAAACTATAAAGGGCTTATTAAATGCGGCTGAATATGAAGCTATCGAACACAATGGAATTTATCTACCTAAACAACGATTTTTAACGACTGCCCGAAATTTAGGTACACGTTATTATCCACGTGCTTTGGAAATATTACAGCAAATTGGAGCAAGCGGATTACTGCAAGTGCCGTCTACTATTGAAGAAATCAATGGGCCAATAGGCGACAAGATACAGTCGTATTATGGAGGTACACATACAAGTGCATTTGCAAGAACCAAATTTATTAAACTAGCTTGGGATTTAATAGGTAGTCAACTTGGAGCGCGTCACGAATTATATGAACGTTTTTATTCAGGTGATCCTGTTCGTACCTTTGCAGCGCAATATCAAAATTACAGTGAAAAGGATCGATTGTTAAAGCTAGTGGAAGAATTTAATTAGGTAAGGAGAGAGAACTATGAAACCACATTTTTATTGGTTTGCTCCTACAAATGGAGACGGAAGGTATTTAGGGTTAAAGCAACCTGAAAGAGAGCCGACCTTTGAGTATTTAGTAGATGTAGCTCAAACGGCAGAAAAAGCAGGATTTGAAGGGATTTTGATTCCAACAGGTATTCCTTATTTAGATTCTTGGCTTGTAGGGTCTGCGATCATTCATCAGACAAAGCATATAAAACCGTTAATTGCATTTAGACCCGGCTTTGTTTCACCGACAGTTGCATCTAAAATGGCAGCAACTTTAGATCAATTTTCGAAGGGGAGAGTGTTGGTCAATGTTGTAACGGGCGGTTCAGAAAAAGAGCTAGCACAAGACGGTGACTATTTATCACACCAACAACGCTATGAACGTACAGATGAATTTTTAACTGTAGTGAAAGAAACATGGCGAGGAGAATCGTTTCATCATGATGGCGAGTTTTTTAATGTAACTGAAGGAAAGTTGATTCCTACTCTCTATCAAGAAAAAGGTATTCCTATTTATTTTGGAGGTTCTTCCGATGTGGCTAAGGAAATAGCTGCTAAAGCTGCAGATGTTTATTTGCAATGGGGGGAGCCAATTGCGAGCATTCAGGAACAAATTCAAGATGTTGAAAGACGAGCTAAAAAGTATAATCGTCAATTAGAGTACGGTATTCGAATTCATATAGTTGTACGGGATACAGAACAAGAGGCTTGGGATGCTGCTTATAACATTATTAGTAAAATTGAAAACCCTGTACAATCGAATCTTAATCGATATTATGAAACGGTAGATTCAGTGGCTCAAAAAAGAATGAATGTCCTTACTGCTGAAAACGAGCGATTTGATCAATACAGTTGGGCAGGTATCGGGAAAATTCGAAAAGGTGCAGGAACCGCCATTGTTGGTACACCGGAGCAAGTAAAAGCAGGGTTGCAAGCGTATATTGATATCGGCGTAAGGCACTTTATTTTATCAGGCTTCCCTCATAAAGAGGAAGCGGAAATTTTCGGAGAAAAGGTATTGCCATTATTTGAGTAAATGGAGTGATCATTGAATGGAATTTGTTATTTGGGGCTCAAATTTAGCAGGTGGATTTTTACGTTCTAGGATAGAGCAAAATACAGAAGGAAGCTTTGAGTACAATAAAACATTGATAAAATTGGCTGAAAAGTTAGATATAAATGCTGTTTTATTTCCAATTCGATATATGGGTAATATTGGTGGTAATGATAGTGCTGAAGAAGGGCAGCTGGATGCCCTAACGATTGCGGCAGCGTTATTTGCTGAAACGAAAAATATTCACTTTATAGCAGCTGTTTTGCCTGGGTTCATCCATCCAGCAACTTTAGCTAAAATAGGTTCAACAATAGACGTCATTTCAAATGGGAGATTTCATATTAATTTAGTGAGTGGTTGGTTTAAAAAAGAGCAAGAAACCTTTGGTATTGAGTGGATCAACCATGAAGATCGGTATCGACGTTCAACAGAGTATTTAGAGGTATTGAAAGGTCTTTGGTCACAAGACAACTTTAGCTATGAGGGCGATTTCTATACAATAAAAAATGCTACGCTTACACCAAAACCAATTCAAAAGCCATATCCTTCAATTTATCAAGGTGGTAATTCAGAAGACGCTCAAGTTATGGCAGGCGTGCACAGTGATGTTTATTTTATGAACGGAGCTCCGATTGTAGAGTTGCAAAAACAGATTGAAAATGTAACTGAGATTGCGAAAAGAAAGGGGCGGACGATAAAATTTGCTGTTAATGCATTTGTGATTGCCCGTAAAACTTCTGAAGAAGCGTTCCGAGAATTTCAATCTATTATTGACCATGCAGATGAAGAAGCAATCCTGCAGTTCCAGAATCGCAAAGAAACGTTAGGGATGTGGAAAAATGCCACTCAGTTAAGTGATTTTGTAGCTAATAATGAAGGTTTTCGTACAGGGTTAATCGGTAGTTATGATGAAGTAATTGCTAAATTACAAGAATTAAGTAGCATCGGTATTGAAAAGGTACTAATTACATTTAAAGAACCGTTAAAGGAATTACCGGAATTTCATAAACATGTTAGCACAAAACTAAATCACAGTATTTTTAACCATTAAAACATTGTAATTCTATAGGTTAAATAAAAAATAGGGGGTGTTATAAAGTATGTTTTTATTTGTGCAGAGCGTACAATTCCTTTGAAATCATACTGCGAAAAAAACGAAAACAATCTATAAGAAACCTTTACAAAGAAATCAAAAATTCACATGAGATTGGCATGAAAGACGAAAAAATTCATTATGAATTCTTTGGTCCAGCCATGCAATTAACAAAATAAATGAACCCTTGTTATAAGAAGCAGTTATTTGCACTTGTAGCAAGGGTTTTTGAGTGCGTAGGTTTGAAAGAGTTATTAGATTTTTCATTTTTTTTAAAAAAGTGATTGAATTCGTAGTAAAACAGGTGGTAATATACCTTATAAGAATACTTGGATATCGAAAGGGGAATTATGGATGGTCCAAATGGTTATTACAGGACTTATTTGTGGAGCTTTACTAGGATTTGTAATGCAGCGTGGTCGTTTTTGCTTGACTGGCGGCTTCCGCGATATGTATTTGACAAAAGATAATCGTATGTTTTACGCATTACTGATTGCGATAGCAATTCAAAGTGTTGGTGTATATACCTTAATTAGTTTAAAGGTATTTGAATTCAGTGCTGGTTCTTTACCAATAGTAGCTGTTATTGTTGGTTCATTTATTTTTGGGATTGGCATTATTTTCGCTGGTGGTTGTGCAACAGGGACTTGGTATCGTGCTGGAGAAGGTTTAATTGGCAGTTGGATTGCATTAGCTGGGTATATGCTTGTAGCAGCAATGATGAAATCAGGTGTATTGCTGCCATTAGATAAGGCTATTAAAGAAACGAGCATTGAAAGTAATTCTATTGCCGAGACAATTGGCGTAAACAACTGGTTGATTATTACGATTTTTGTAGTAGTTGTTGCATTGATCATTTACCGTGAGCTCAAGAAGCCACGATTGAAAATCCCAGGGTTAAAGCCGAAAAAAACGGGATTAGCACATATTTTATTTGAAAAACGTTGGCATCCATTTATAACTGCAACAATTATTGGCGTAATTGCAACTTTAGCGTGGCCATTAAGTGTTGCTACTGGTCGCATAGGTGGGTTAGGTGTTACAACACCTTCTGCTAATATTTTGCAATTTTTAGTGACAGGACAAATTAGCTTCATCAACTGGGGTGTTTTCCTTGTACTAGGAATTTTCTTAGGATCATTATTCGCAGCAAAAATGAGTGGCGAATTTAGATTCCGTATTCCAGATACAAAAACAGCGATAAACAGCTTATGTGGTGGACTTATGATGGGGTTCGGCGCAGGTTTAGCAGGAGGTTGCTCAATTGGTAATGGATTGGTGATGACAGCGATGATGACTTGGCAAGGTTGGATTTCATTAGGGTTTATGATTTTAGGTACATGGACAGCATCTTACTTTGTATTCGTTCGACCAAGTAAAAAGGCTAAGCAAGCTGCGCGAGTAATAACAGCATAAAAAAGGAGTGTATTCATTTGAAAAAAACATTAGAAGTAATGGGGATGGTTTGTCCATTTCCTTTAGTAGAAGCAAAAGAAGCTATAAAAGATTTACATTCAGGCGATGAATTAGAAGTGCAATTTGATTGTACACAAGGTACAGAATCTATTCCTCGTTGGGCTGCTGAAGAAGGGCACGAGGTAACGGAGTATGAACAAGTTGGCGAAGCTGCTTGGACAATTACTATTAAAAAGAAATAAGCCTTCATAGCAATGTGCTATAAATTCTATTTAAGCGAGAAATTCGATGATGCATCGTCGGATTTCTCGCTTTTTTTAACTTATTTCAGCGGTGTTTACACCCGCTGAAATAGAGGAACTCAGTCTATTGACGAGATAAAACGTTGCTACAAGAGGGAAATGACATTGTAACGATGATTAAGAAAAATTCGAGCTTTCATGTTGACATTATACCTAATGGGGTATATTATGAATCACGTAAGCAAGTTCAATCGATCGTTTTGAAGGGAGGCGTGATAGTATGGCTTACGGTACAAAAACAGCTAATCGAGTGAAGCGAATAGAAGGTCAATTGCGTGGTGTTTTACGCATGATGGAGGAAGAAAAAAACTGTAAAGATGTGATTACACAGCTATCTGCCGTGCGTTCTGCGGTTGATCGGACTATTGGAGTAATTGTTAGTGAAAATTTATTGGAATGTGTTACGACTGCTGAAGGGGATGCGGAAAAAGTGAATACAGCCATCCAAGAAGCGATGGATTTAGTTGTGAAAAGCAGATAAATTTATATACCCTGAATAGTATGCAGGAGGAGGTGGTGTTACTTGGGAACATGGATTTTACTTGCTGTTGTTATTGCATTTTTCGTTTGGCGAATGAAGCCAACGAAAGGGGTGCAGTCAATTTCGGCGGCGCAATTGAAAAATATTTTGAATGATAAGGATAAAGTTTTTATCGATGTGCGTACACCGGCTGAATATAAGGGGCGAAATATCCCGCAATTTAAAAATATTCCACTTGGTTCGAGTTTTGATAAATTACCGAAAGATAAAGAGGTAGTGGTCATTTGTCAAAGTGGGATGCGTAGTAGTCAGGCGTGTAAGCAATTAAAAAAACAAGGATTTGAGCGTGTCACAAATGTCCGTGGTGGCATGAGTGCGTATTAGGAGGAAAATAGCATGAAGGAAGTTTCAACAAAAGAAGTACAACAAGCTTTAGAGCAAGGTCAGGCAATAAATTTAATCGACGTACGTGAAGTAGATGAAGTTGAGGCAGGTCACATACCGGGCATTATTCATATCCCACTTGGCTTACTTGAATTTCGTCTGCATGAGCTAAATAAAAATGAACCATATGTTATGGTCTGTCGATCAGGTGGTCGTAGTGGAAGTGCTACTCAGTTTTTAGAAAGCCAAGGTTTCAACGTATCCAATATGGTTGGTGGTATGCTCGCTTGGAATGGTGAAGTAAAGTAAAACCTGTAACGCTTGCTATATTTTTTTAGTAAAAATAATACCCTTGTAGGTATATAGGAGGAAGTTATGAGTATTAAGGCAGATTTTCAGCTGGATGCCAAGGGGCTTTCTTGTCCTATGCCAATTGTTAAAACGAAAAAGGCAATGGCTGATTTAGTAGATGGTCAAATTTTAGAAGTCTCAGCGACAGACAAGGGTTCGAAGGCGGATATTGCTGCATGGGCTGAATCTGTAGGTCATCAATATATTGGGACAGTGGAAGAAGAGAGTGTGCTTAAACATTACATTCGTAAATGTTCAGATGACACAATGGATGAGAGAACATTTGAACAGACAATTGAGTTAGAAGAGGTTATGGAAAGAGAAGGTCTTATTCTCGATGTTCGAGAGAAGGCGGAGTTTGCTTTTGGGCATATTGAGGGAGCAAAGTCTATTCCGATGGGGGAACTAGAAGCTCGTCTTTCTGAGCTTGATAAAGAACAAGAGATTTATGTCGTATGTCGAACAGGGAAGCGTAGTGATTTAGCTGCTCAAAAGCTTACAGCACATGGCTTTACAAAGGTATTTAACGTTCTACCAGGGATGACTTCCTGGACGGGAAATTTAACAAAAAATATTTAGGAGGAATTTATTATGTCAAATAAAGTAGCGATAATTGCAAGTAACGGTGGTCTTTTCGATGCGTATAAGGTGTTCAATATTGCGACGGCAGCGGCTGCTACAGAGAAAGAAGTAGCCATCTTCTTTACATTCGAAGGTTTAAATTTAATTCATAAACAAGGAATGCACGCATTACCTATGCCTGCGGGAGCGGAGCATTTTGCAGAAGGGTTTGCTAAAGCTAATGTACCAGCAATTCCGCAATTGGTGGAAATGGCACAAGAATTAGGTGTGAAGATGATCGCGTGTCAAATGACTATGGATGTAATGGGTTTAACGACAGCAGATTTTATTGAAGGTATCGAGGTTGGGGGAGCTGTGACATTCTTAGAGTTTGCAAAAGATGCAGCACCGTCATTAACATTCTAATTAATTTGTAACTATACAGGCGGAGAGGACAGTCCTTTCCGCTAAAAAAATCAATAAAACAATACCTAAGGGGGTAACTGAAGTGTCAGTTCTAAAATGGAGCGCAGCACAAGTAGCGAAAAAAGTAATTAATAATGAAGAATTATTTATTTTAGATGTTCGAAATGCGGATGCATTCGAAGATTGGAAAATTGATGGACATAAATTTGAATACCTTAATATTCCGTATTTTGAGCTATTAGACGGCGTCGAGGATATTTTACCGAAGATTCCAGCTGATATGGATGTGTTAGTCGTTTGTGCGAAAGAAGGGTCATCTCTGATGGTAGCCGAGATGTTATCAGAAGCGGGACGCACGGTGGCTTATTTAGAAGGTGGAATGAAAACGTGGAGTGAATATTTAGAACCGATTAAAGTTGGAGATTTAACAGATGGTGGTGAGCTTTATCAATTTGTACGTTTAGGGAAGGGTTGCCTTTCTTATATGGTCATCTCTGAGGGAGAAGCTGCGATTATCGATGCTGTGCGTTTTACTGACACATTCACAAGCTTTGCGGAAGAGAAAAACGTAAAAATTAAATATGTGTTCGATACACATTTGCATGCTGATCATATTTCTGGTGGACGACATATAGCAGCTACTACTGGTGCGGCGTATTATTTACCACCAAAAGATGCAGAAGAGGTTGTGTTTGACTATACACCTTTACTGGATGGAACAACTGTACAAGTTGGCGCCTCTAAAATTGATGTAGGAGCGATTTATTCTCCTGGTCATACAATTGGTTCAACGTCATTTGTTGTGGACAACAAGTATTTATTAACTGGAGATATTTTATTTATTGATTCAATTGGACGCCCTGATTTAGCGGGTCTTGCAGAAGATTGGGTTGGTGATTTACGCGAAACACTTTACAAACGATACAGAGAATTATCGGATGATTTAATTGTTTTACCGGCTCATTTTATGATTATTGATGAACTAAATGAAGATGGAACTGTAGCAAAACATCTTGGGCAATTATTTGCCGAAAATCACGGCTTAAATATTAAAGATGAAGCAGAATTCCGAAGCGTGGTAACAAAGCATTTGCCTCCACAGCCAAATGCATATCAAGAAATTCGTCAAGTAAATATGGGTAAGATTACCCCGACGCAGGATGAGCAAACAGAGATGGAAATTGGTCCGAATCGCTGCGCAGTTCGATAGTCCGTTAAGTGAAATGCAATGAGTACGCATGCATGGTTATAGCATGTAAATACCGCGAAGCGAAGGCGCTCATCCTTCGTAAAGTCGTGAAAAAACAAACAGAACCGGCAAAATCGCTTACAACCTTTGCCGTTCCAAAGGAGAAAAATATGAAATCAAACTTACAACTAGATGCAAAAGGTCTATCTTGTCCAATGCCTATAGTGAAAACAAAAAAAGCGATAGATACATTAGCTTCAGGGGAAGTTTTAGAGGTTCAAGTAACAGATAAAGGAGCGCTAGCGGACATCCCTGCTTGGGTAAAAGCCGGTGGTCATACAATTTTAGATAAAACTGAAGACGCTGGTGTCATTACATTCTTTATTCAGAAAGCTTAAGACTGGAGGGGGTTGTCTATTGGAAAGTAGAACACCCCTCCTTTTGTTATTGGTTCTTAGTGAAGTAACCAGAAAGAAGGAAGAGTATGGATTTAGCATGGATTATTACAATATTTTTGATTGGCTTTGTCGGTTCGTTTGTATCAGGAATGCTAGGAATTGGCGGAGCAATTATTAAATATCCAATGTTATTATATATCCCACCTTTACTTGGCTTTGCAGCATTTTCAGCACACGAGGTGTCAGGGATTAGTGCAGTAGAAGTGTTGTTTGCTTCTATGGCAGGAGTATGGGCATATCGAAAAGGTGGTTATTTAAATAAATCACTGATTATATATATGGGTGGTGCCGTATTAGTAGGGAGTTTCGTTGGTAGTTATGGTTCTAAATTTTTATCTGAAGTGGGAGTTAACATCGTTTATGGTGTATTGGCGTTGATTGCCGCGGTGATGATGTTTATTCCTAAGAAGCAAATTGACGACAAGCCTTTAGATGAGGTAACGTTCAATAAACCGATAGCAGCCGTTTTAGCGTTTATTGTTGGTATTGGATCGGGGATTGTCGGGGCAGCTGGTGGTTTCTTGTTAGTACCGATAATGCTAGTAGTATTAGGTATACCCACACGTATGACAATCGCTACAAGCCTTGCGATTACCTTGATATCCTCAATAGGTGGAACGATTGGAAAATTGATGACGGGACAAGTTAATTACTATCCTGCAGTCATTATGATTATAGCTAGCCTAGTAGCTGCTCCATTAGGTGCAAGGGCAGGGAAAAATTTAAATACGAAAATTTTGCAGGCTATTTTAGCAGTACTTATATTGGCAACTGCTATCAAAATTTGGATGAATATATTATAGGAGGCAGTTGTAAATGAAAATTGAGGTTTTTTCCGATTTTACATGTCCGTTCTGCTATATTGGCAAACGAGAATTGGAGCGTGCTATTGACTTAGCAGGTTATTCAGGGCAGGTAGAAATTGAATACAAAGCATATCAAATTGGACCAGATACGCCTAAGAAAGATGCACCAACTTTATATGAGGGTATGACTGCGAAATTTGACTCCACGATAGAAGAAGTAAAGGAAATAACTAAGGGTATAGCAATACGGGCCGAAGAGGTTGGCTTGCATTACAATTTTGAGGATATGAAAACAGCTCATACTGAAAAAGCCCATCGATTGGCAAAATGGACAAGAGATTTTGGTAAAGAGTCGGTTTATACGGAAGAACTTATGAGTGGTTATTTTTTGGAAGGAAAAGACTTAAACGATGATAGGTTCTTGTTAAAAGTCATTGAAAATTTAGACTTAGATGTTGAAATGGCAAAGGGCGTACTAGCATCAAAAGACTTCAGTGAAGTTTTAGATAGAGATCGATATGATGCCCAACAGCTAGGTATACAAAGTGTTCCGTTCTTTGTTTTTGAAAATCGTTACGGTATTAAAGGTGCAGAGCCAACTGAGGTTTTCGTACGTACTTTACATCAAGCGGCGGAGATAGCGGGTATTCAGCCGGTTTTAAAGATGGTAGGTGATGGTGAAGCTATTTGTGCTGATGGTGAATGTAAATTATAAGAATACGCTAAAATGCTGGGTGCAATGCTGTGCTCGGCATTTTTGTATTAGGAAATAATTCATACTGTATGAGGTATTAAGTCTTGTTTAATGTGTTATAGAACAAAAGAATTTGTAATTATATCCTCTAAATGGTTCTATTTACGTGAAATGTGAGAAAAATCACATCGAAAAACATATCATTTTGCTAAAATATAGGTGATTATACAAAGGGGGGTATTGTAGATGAAACCTATAGTAGCAGGGGTTGCGGGGACAGTGCTGTTAGTAGGTACACTTTTTGTGGGGGCGGTCATTAGCGACAAAATTTTAGGGGATGCTAAAGGAGAAAGTAAAGAAGTTGCTGTACAAACAAAAATACCAACGACAGCAGCTGCTCAGTCAGTTGTCTATGCGCCGCCAAGTATTGAAGAAGTACCAGATGGACCTATGAAGGAAGCGATATTATACGGCTATGAGCTTGTAAATAATACACATGTTGCTGCAGAAGAATATGTTGGGAATCAGTTGTCTTGCACAAGCTGTCATGCAGGAGCGGGTTATGATGAACAAGTTTCGTCATTGGTAGGTGTTATGGCGAATTATCCTCAATATATTGCACGCTCAGGTGATATTGTAACGATTGAGGAGCGTATTAACGGTTGTATGGTTCGCAGTATGAACGGTAAGAAATTTGACATGAATAGTAAAGAGTTAGAAGCAATGGTCTCATACTTCGCCTATATTTCAGAAGGTGTACCGATCGGGGCAGAGCGTGAATGGGTAGGTACAAGTACTATGAAGAACATTCCTATACCAGATGTTAAGAACGGTGAGGAAGTATATGCCCAGTCTTGTATTGCTTGTCACGCAGCTGATGGCTCAGGTACAGGTGCTAATACAGGCCCAGCATTATGGGGTAAAAACTCATTCAATGATGGAGCGGGTATGGCGAGAATGTCAAAAATGGCTGGCTACATCAAACATAATATGCCAGTTGGTGCAGAGGGTACTTTGACAGATCAAAATGCCGCTGATTTAGCAGCCTTTATTTTATCGCAGGATCGACCTGAATGGGCAAATCATGATAAAGATTGGCCAGAAGGCGGACGTCCTAATGATATTATGAATAAAGAAAAACGGGAACAAGTTAAAAATGGCACAATAAATTGGGAGCAAGTACTTTCTACTAATTAAGATGAGGGACCATCTCTTGCGAGTAGAAATAATATACGTTTCGATTTACCTTTAGATAATTTTTTGTCTAAAGGTATTTTTTTATCTAAAGATGGAAATCTACATCTGAGGCCGTATAGGCGCGTTATCCTTCGATTGCTATATTTAGTAATGGTGATTATTATTACGGATTTTAGACATAAGGAGGAAGTTTATTATTAAAAAAGTGTTGCGAAAGTATGGTTACACAAATGGTGCTTTAATAGGATTTATTTTATTGTTATGGATCAGTGTCTTTTTTATTGGTGGCATATATGGAGCGTATTCATGGGCAATACTTAAATTAGTTTTACCAATCGTAGGGGCGCTAGGATTGATGATTAATTTGATTATGGTGATTATATTTATTATTAAAAAGCAGAAAGGTGTAAAGCTGTTTATTAATATAGTCGTAAACATAATGTTAATCTTTCCAATACTAATGACCATGAATATTATTTCTTATGCTTACCCGAACACTATTGAACGTGCCCAACCATCTATAACTGTAAGCTGGCCTTTAACTGCAGAAACTGTAGTTGGGTGGGGCGGTAATGATGTTAAAGATAATTTGCCTCATGCAGTATGGGCATCAGAGAGATGGGCCTACGATTTAGTAATGGAACCATATAATATTAATAGTGAAAGCAATGAGGATTACAGAATATGGAATAAAGAAATTTACTCACCTGTTTCTGGAGTTGTTATTGCTGTTTCAAATAATGAAGCTGACATTACACCAGGGACAGAAGATTTTAAGTCGATTGAAGGAAATTACGTGTACATAAAAATAAACGAAACATGTACGTATCTTTTACTTAATCATTTTAAAAAAGGTAGCGTATCTGTTGAAGTTGGAGATACTGTAGAACCTGGAGATTTCATAGGGCGTGTTGGAAATAGCGGTTCATCCTCGGAGCCTCATTTGCATATTCACCATCAAAGACAAGATCCAACGAAAGTTATACATCCTGTCTTAGCGGAAGGACTGCCTCTATTTTTTCAAGATATAGATGGTGACCTCATGCCGAAAAAAGATACTATTATAGAACCACACCCTTTATTAAAGTAACTATTTCTCTGGCTTTATACAAAGATGTACAGGTCGTATTTTGTTATACTAGCAGTATTAGGAAGTAGCATCGGAGGTGACGCTGTTGATTTTTTTGAAATTTTTAATCGAACTCATTGTTGTATCAGTGCTTATTTATTTTGTAAGTGGTCGATTAATTGGTTCAAATATTAATTTTATACGTAGGGTTCTTTCTGTAGTTATTAGTGTGACGCTAACGTCCTTTGTTTATTGGTATACCTATTTACGCCATACAGATTTTTTATACGAACCAATGATGCAAACAGTGACAGAGGTTAGTACACTTGTTTGGATTGGTTGCATGCTACTAATTTCGATGTTACTCTACCTCGTTTTTGAGCTTTTTGATCCAAGTGGTATTACAGCTAGAGATCGTCGGAATGGCAAAAAAAATTTATTATTGCGCCTTCGTAGTTACTGGCGGCAGCAAAAGCGTTTGCGTCAGGTGTTAAAAATAGCAGTGACAAATGGTGTTGTTCAAACGATTAAATACGCAAGACAACGAGAAAATGAAAAGGAGCTTGCCGTTGCTTTAAGGATAACTTTGGAGCAATGTGGTGGGATATTTATTAAATTTGGTCAGGTACTTTCTACTCGTAAGGAACTGTTTTCGCCTATTTTTATTGACGAGTTAGAGAAGCTACAACATAATGTGAAGCCTTTATCGTCAGAGCAGGTATCACAAATTTTAGAAGATTCACTTCCGAAGCCTATGAATGAAATATTTGTAAGCTTTCAAATGGAGCCTATTGCGGCAGCATCTATTGGACAAGTACATAAGGCACGATTGAAAAATTTTGATGAAGTCGTGGTGAAGCTACTACGTCCAGACGTGAAGGAAATCATGCGAGACGATCTCGATATTTTAGAGGAATTTGCCAATTGGCTTTCAAACAAATCTACATGGGCTGAGTCACTTGGTTTTCGAGAGCTTGCTAAAGGATTTGGCGATGGGTTACGCGAGGAAGTTCATTTAGATATTGAGGCTCGTAATACATTGCAGGTGACGAATGCTCTTACTAAAAGCGATTATAAGGTGAAGATTCCTAAAATCTATACAAAATACTGTAATGAAAATATTATTGTCATGGAATATGTACGGGGGAAAAGCGTTGCAAATGCTGCGGCTGAATTTAATCGATTAGGAAATAATCGTAGGCAGTTTGCACGGACTGTTTTATACTCCTTCATTGAACAGATGCTTGTTTCGGGTATATTTCATGCAGATCCACATCCAGGAAATATTCAGATTGATGAGACGGATGGCACACCGATCCTCCTTGATTTTGGGGCTGTTGGCCGTTTGGGAGCTACACAACAAGAGGGCTTAAAGCTAATTTTAATGGGGATTCATCTAAATGATTCAAATACTTTATTTGACGGTGTAACATTATTGGTTGAAAACGCTGATCATGCAGATCGTGCAAAGATAGAACAAGCAATTGATCAAATTCTCTTGAAAATTTCTTACGTGGATCGAATTCCGACAGAAGAATTAATACATGCGTTATTTACGGTTGTTCGGGATTTTGGTCTTGCTTTCTATCCAGCAGTAGGTTTAGCGCTGCGTTCATTAGTAACATTAGAGGGGACTTTACGGGTAATTGACCCGAATTTTGATATTTTTACGGAAGCAAAAGATTTTTCATCTGCATATATGCGAGCATCCTTCCTGAAGCCATTTAAAGAACCGATGGCAACGAAGGAACGTTTACAAGAAGAATTAGCAATGCTTATTCCGGCATTGCGCAAAATGCCAAGACGAGTTAACCAGCTCATTCAACGGGTAGAGAGTGGAAAAATTATCTTACATCACGATGTTTTTTCGGATGAGGATAATGCTCGTTTTATTACAAATTTGTTTTCCCGTTTCGTCTTACTTCTCGTAGGTATTACCTTTGGCATTGTTTCTGTAGCACTTTTAGCAATCTCGCAATTTATTCGTGATGCATACGCTGTTTATTTAAATACAGCTGCATACTTGGGATTGTTTTTATGTGCCATACTTTTGGTACGCCTTTCTATCCAAGCGTTACGTTCTATGAGGCAATAGGAAGCGCCAACTTGGAGTGGAAATTAATATCTTTGTTCATTGAAATACATTTGCGACAAGATGAGGTAGGGGAAATGCTCCCTTACCTTTTTTTATTTTAACTTCTTTTAGCCGATTCTGGACGCAATTATGCAGAGGCATAATGGGTAAATGTTCTCGAGAAATATTACAAAAACATTACAAAACAGAAATTGGGTCTAATGGTAAAGCAGTTAAAAACGTTGTTATGTAGAATAAAATGTAGTTTTGTAGAATTTAATAGAATTTACGTGAATATTACAAGAATGTTGCGAGTTTTACTAAACGATTAAAAAGCCGTGAAATAGTATAAAAGTTATGCTAATAATGCTAAACTTTAAAAGGCTAATAAATATATAAGAGAAAATAAAAGAAATCGTTCCAGTGATTACATTAAAATACGAAGAGCGAAATTGACTAGTGAAGGGGAAGAATAACGTGGGTAAACGCAATAAATGGCGTAAGTCGATGGTGCTAGCATTAGCACTAGCTGGCGGCTTATTATTTAATACAGTTCAACCAACCGTAGTGCACGCAGAAGAAACATCTCAACAAATGATTGATAAGAAAGCTAAAATAGATACAGAGGTTAAAAAGCTACAAGAAGAATTAACTAATTTACAAAAAGAGATCGATGAAAAAGTAAAAGTATTTAACAAAGTACAAGCAGATATTAAAGAAGTTGATGCAAATATTGTAGATACTAAAAAACGTATTGAGCAACGTTCAACAATTTTAAGTGAACGTATGGCTGCATACCAAGCTCAAGATAACACTGTAGGTATATATTTAAGTGCTGTTCTTGAATCGAAAAGCTTTGCAGATTTAATGGACCGTGTCGTAGCGGTAAAAACATTAATGGATGCTGACCAAGAATTAGTAGATCAACAAGAAGCGGATAAGGCTAATTTAGAGAAACAAAAAACAACATTAGATGAAAAACAAAAAGAGCTTCAAAAACAATTCCAAGAGCTTCAACAAAAGGAAAGCGAAATGGAAGTAAAAAAAGCTGAGAATGAAGCGAAATCTCTAGCTTTAAAGGCACAAATTGCAACGAAACAAGAAGAAGAACGTTTAGAAGCAGAACGTAAAGCAGCAGAGGAAGAAGCAGCTCGTTTACGTGCACTTCAAGCAGCTACTCCAGTAGTACAAGCAACAAATAACGACGTTAACAATAATACTAGTAACAATAATAATAGTAACAGTAACAGTAATACTAGCAACACTAACAATAGTGGCAAAGCGAACAATGAAAAATCACTACAAAAAGTCGTTGTTGGTTCTGGTTCAGGTACTGCATCTTCAGGTGATGCAATTTCAACTGCAAAGCAATTCTTAGGCCGTAGCTATGTTTGGGGCGGCAGTAACCCATCAACAGGATTTGACTGTTCAGGTCTTGTGCAATGGTCTTACAAACAAGCAGGCGTATCTTTACCACGTACAGCATCACAACAATATTTAGCAACACAACGTATTTCAGCAAGTGAAGCACGTGTAGGTGACCTAGTATTCTTCAGCTATGGTTCAGGCATAGCGCATGTAGGTATTTACTTAGGAAATAACACGATGATCGATGCTCAAAATAAAGGTGTTGTCATTGAATCACTTGATTGGTGGAATCAATATTTAGTAGGCTTCGGTCGTATTCAATAAGCCCTACTATTATATAGACGATTTAAATAGCGAAAAGGTCATCTTTGTAAAAAAAATTACAAAGATGACCTTTTTTAATATTTGACGGTATTCAAGATTTTGCGAGTAAACCTATCATCCCTGATATAGTGATCCATTAATTTAGGCTCGACTAGTCGATGAATAATGAGTAAAATAACATCTAGGATGAATTTATTTACATAAGTAGATATATTTACTACCATATTACCAGTTACTAAAATGAAAATAGAGCCGATGTAAGGTATAGCATCAATTATCCATATAATGATTGCCATCGTTATAGCGTATTTCGCTTGGATTCATAGAAGGCTAATTCCGATTATAAAGCTAACATGTAAAATGTGTCTTTTATAGCCGAAAGAAATGTTTCCTTGCATAATGATACTCATTTCTGATAATTTTGAAATATAATAATTAGGTACCTTACTTTGAAATTAAAAGTGTTTGTGACTTTAGTTTCGTAGTAGTAAAGTAACGAATGATAGAAATTAATACAATACTTACAAGTTTACCATTTTTACGTTCTGAAACAATAAAGGTAGGGATGAATCATGGAAAAAGAGATTTTGCAACTTTTTAGTAATTTAACAGAGCGTGACCTTGATATTCAATACAAATCATACGAAGAATTAATGAAAATTATGCAAGAACCAGTTGATTGGACATATTCAGTTTGGGAACAACTTGTTCAAGCTCTTACATACAAAAACGGACATGTACGTGCAAGTGCTGCACAATTTTTATGCGCATTGGCAGCAAAAAGTGATCCCGAAGAAAGAGTATTAGAGGACTTCTTAAAGATTTGGGCAGTAACGTATGATGAAAAAACAGAAACTTCGAGGCATACTTTGCAGGCGATTTGGAGAATAGGTTTAGCAGGGCAGGTACAAAGAGATTTAGTCGTGTCATATTTGGCGAAAAGATTTCAAATATGCTTAGACGAAAAGCACCCGACATTGATACGCTATGATATTATTGTATCTTTTAAAAAGCTATTCGATGCAACGAATGACCCAAAACTACTAGAGATTGCTCGACGTTTAATTGAAGAAGAAGAAGATGTTAAATGCAAAAAGAAATATAAGAATGCCATCCGTTAAAAGATGTAAAATAGCTGTTTTTTTTGCGCATGCTTTCGTTGAGAGATAGCTTTTATAACATCAATCTATGAAATATAACAAATACCTGCACGAGCATGTGAAATGCCCGTGGGGTAACGAATACACCCGCGTGCATAAGGTGATACCTGCATGATCTTTATCCATCGTATTTGTTTATTCTAATTCCACAGCTATTTTTTCCTATTAATCTATGTTAAACTGCTAAACAAGTGAATAATTCTTGCAGAATAAGGGTGCTAAACTATAGCATAATCGGGAATTCGGTGAAAAACCGAAGCTGTTTCCGCAACTGTAAGTACAGGAATCATAAAGATATACCACTGTCGAATTATCTGATGGGAAGGTTTTTATGACTCACAACATGATTGAATGTAGTGAACTGTACAAGCCAGGAGACCGACCTTTGTTTGAACGTATGATAACTCTTCGGAAGCTAGGAGAATATGCGGCAATTACATAGGCTATGTTGTGTCTATACGACACTATTATGTTATTTTCGTTGTTTCCTTAGGAGTGGGAACAACGTTTTTTTATGTACACTTATCTTTCACCTGCTGGAATCCTAAGAAGGTGTGAATAAAGTAAGAATTTTTCACGAAGGAAAGCGGGGACTTAGATTTGAAAAAAGATGCACGTTATTCTTGTTATCCATTTATGCGTGAAAAGGCATCAACGGTAGATTTTGAAATTCGAACAGATAGCCTTACAACACATATTGGCGTCGCTTTGGTGGCGGTAAAAAAGGAAACGGTAGAGGTAGTAGTAGATGATTTACTAGCCATTTTACCAATGGCTTACCATGTAAATGGCTCAGTACGAGGTAAATTGGCGGTAACTGAAGATAATTTGACTTGGCTAAGTAATCGCTATGATTTCTATGTTAGTCATGTTAAGGATGAAATACAAAACTTTGTATTACCTCAAGGGACAGAGGCTGCTACTGCATTACATTTATGCCGTAGTGAGGCGAAAAAATCATATCGCGTTTTGCACAAAGTATCTGAAGAACGGGAAGTACCTGCTATTCTCTTTGATTATTTAGGATTACTAGCCAATGTCTTTTTTGTAATGGCTGTCTTTATGAATCAGCAGGCTGGTATTGCTGAAATACCGTTTATTAGTAAGTCATACCCGATGAAAAAGAAAAAGGAGAATCAATGAAATGAAGAAAATGTTTAAGCTACAATGGCTTTCTGTGTTAATGTTAGCACTCGTTTTAGTTGGCTGTGGCGCGAAAGAGGATATTAATAAAGAGACTATTTCTAAGGAAGATCAACAAGTTGAGAAAACTAGCTATAAAGTTAAGGATGACCGTGGCGTAGAAGTAGAGTTTGCTGCCGCACCTAAAACTATTGTTTCATTGCAACCAAGTAATACAGAAATTTTATTTGCTCTAGGTGTGGGGGATAAAATCGTTGGTGCAACTGAATATGATACGTATCCGGAAGAAGCGCAAAAAATTGAACGTGTTTCTGATTCTGTAAAATTCAATAGTGAGCGTATTTTAGCGTTAAAGCCAGATGTCGTTATTGCCTATACAACTGGAGGCGATGAAGAAAATTTAAATGCCTTAAAAGGTCTCGAAGATGCAGGTATTAAAGTGTTTGCCATTCAATCGGCTAAAACATTTGATGATGTGTACGGGGATATCCAACAAATCGCAACAGTTATGGGAATCAAAGATAAAGGCGACAAGTTAAATGATGATATTAAAGGTAAAATTGCAGAAGTCCAAGCAAAAGTTAAAGATGTGAAAGAACCAAAAAATATCTATTTAGAAATTAGTCCGAAGCCAGACATATATACACCTGGTTCTGGTACATTCCAACAAGAGATTTTAGATGCTGCAAATGTTAAGAACGTTTTTGCTGACCTCAAAAGTTGGGCAAAGGTATCTGAGGAAGATATTATTGCAAAAAATCCAGATGTCATTTTAACAACCATAAACTATGGGGAAAACCCAACGGCAGAAATCCTCTCTCGTGATGGATGGAATTCAATCACTGCCATTCAAAATAAAGCGGTGTATTCTATAGACACTGATATTTCAAACCGTCCGGGTCCGCGTATTGGCGAAGCTGTTGAGTTAATAGCAAAAGCAGTTTACCCTGAGTTATTTAAATAGTATTTTGGAGCTGTCCTTTATCAAGGGCAGCTTTTTTGATGGATAATAGTGAAATGTCAGGGTAAAAACCCGTTTCTCTTCGGTGAAGAAGTGTCGGTTGGAGTGGATAACTGATCCGCTTTGAAGAGAAAGTGATCGGTTGGAGTGGATAACTGATCCGCTTTGAAGAGAAAGTGATCGGTTGGAGTGGATAACTGATCCACTTTGAAGCAGAAGTGATCGGTTAGAGTGGATAACTACTCCGCTTTGATGAAGAAGTGATCAGTTGGAGTGGATAACTGCTCCGCTATGAAGCAGAAGTGATCGGTTGGAGTGGATAACTGCTCCGCTATGATGAAGAAGTGATCAGGTAGAGTGGATAACTGCTCTGCTTTGAAGAGAAAGTGATCGGTTAGAGTGGATAACTGCTCTGCTTTGATGAAAAAGTGATCGGTTAGAGTGGATAACTGCTCCGCTTTGATGAAAAAGTGATCAGGTAATACGGCCATCTCCCCGCTTCAATAAAGATTCGCTGAAATCCCCCCCTCAGCGTTCAAAGTAGCGTATGACATTCCCTAGTGCGAAAATTGGTATTATATCGAATTGTTCTATAATATAGAGGTAAGCATGCTTGCTAACAGAGAGAGGTGCAGTGAATGAAACAGCTTGATATGAAGATTGTTCCGTTTGAAGCAGTTTATAATTTTCGTGATATGGGTGGTTATAAGTCGAGAGATGGGCGTACTGTTAAGAATGGTTTGATTTATCGTTCAGCAGCACTTGGTAAAATGACGAAAACAGATAAGGAGCTATTTAAAACGCTAGGTGTGAAAACAATTTTTGATTATCGAGACAACCATGAGGCTCAAAATAATCCTAATCCGGTATTTCCGTATGCCAAGTATATTCAAATACCAGCAAAGGGAAATCATGCTTTTGAGATGCCTACAAACACTGGTGGAAAAGATTTTTATAAGATTGTAAGCCTAGAGATGTTCCGAGAATTTTATGCACAAATGCCTTTTAATAATGACTCGTTTAAAAAGTTAATAGCAACGATTCAACAACCTGAAAATTTAGGGCTTGTTCACCATTGTGCGGTTGGGAAGGATCGAACAGGTATTGGCAGCGCACTTATTTTACTGGCGTTAGATGTACCTGAGGAAACGATCATGGAGGACTATTTAGATACAAATGTACATCTACGTCCCTTAGTAGAACGAATGGCTCAGACAATTCAGCAAGATTATAGCGATCGAGAATTACAGCAATTTTACGCCTTAATGTCTGCCCGTGAGGACTATTTACAATCGGCATTTGATGCAATGGATAACCGATATGGTTCTAAGACTGCTTTTTTAGAGCGAGAGTTTGGTTTAACAACAGAAAAACGTAAGCAATTGCATGACCATTGCTTACTATGATAAGAAACCCTTTCGCATAAAATTGTGAGAGGGATTTTTTACGTATTATACTACCTTTACAATGTTTCGTTATAAATACTCTTTACACCCTAAAAATCTATGATAAGATACTATATATTTTTATCCCGCTGTAACGGGCAGTCATTTAACTGTACCGAAAGCGAAGCGTCAGGTACAAAACTCTCATCTCAAAATCGGTAGTTGGGAGATTAACTGCCCGTAAAATTCTTATGAAGCGTATAGGAGAAGTTGAAATTGTCAGACACAGTAAGAGAAAGTGATATAAAAGAGACAAATAAGTTAAGCTTGTTCCATTTAACGTGGCCGATATTTTTAGAAGTATTTTTATTTATGTTAATGGGACTAGCAGATACTTTTATGCTTAGTGCTTTATCAGATAATGCAGTATCAGGGGTTGGTGCAGCCAATCAGTATATTCATATTGCAATTTTAATACTTGAGGTAGTTGGTAATGGTGCTTCCATTGTTGTATCTCAATACTTAGGTTCAAGGCGCTTTTTTGAAGCTGCGAAAATTTCTGCTTTAGCAGTAACGATGAATTTGGTCGTTGGACTAATGATGAGTGTCTTATTTTTCTTCTTTTCGAGTCATTTAATGACCATGATGAACTTGCAGGGAGAAGTGCTTAAATATGCCCAAAGCTATTTGGCAATCATAGGAAGCTTTATTTTTTTACAGGCAATTATAAATGCGTTAGCAGCGATTATCCGTGTACATGGATGGACAAAGCAAACGATGTATGTATCACTAGGTATGAATGTGGTACACGTTGTATTAAACTACGGTTTAATCTTTGGTAACTTAGGATTACCGGAGTTAGGTGTAAAAGGAGCGGCTATTTCCTCAGTTGTAAGCCGGGGATTAGCAGTTCTTGTGTTTTTCTGGCTGTTGTATCAAGTGATGGAAGTAAGGGTGAAGTTAGAATATTATTTCGAGTATTCAAAGGAATATGTTCAAAAAATATTAAATATAGGCTTACCGTCAGCATTTGAGCAGGTGCTTTATCAGTTCTGTCAGATTGTCTTCCTTTATTATGCAACGTATTTAGGCACAGAGACACTTGCTGCAAGACAATATGCTATGAATATTTCGATGTTTACGTATTTATTTGCGATTGCAATCGGGACGGGCACAGCTATAATTATTGGGCGAAATGTCGGTGCTGGTAAAAAAGATCAAGCTTATCATCAGCTTTGGTTAAGTGTACGAGCAGCTTTTGCCTTTACGATAACTATGGTTGTAGTTGTGACGATATTCCGTAAGCAACTTATGCACGTTTTCACTGATAATCCAGAGGTAATAGCCATCGGGGCATCTGTCCTAGCATTAAGCATTCTGCTTGAAACAGGGCGTACAATGAATATTGTAGTTATTAACTCATTGCGTGCCTCGGGGGATGCAAGATTCCCGGTGAATATCGGTTTCTTATCAATGGTATGTATGAGCCTCCCACTCGGGTACTTGTTCGTATTCGTTTTACATTGGGGGTTAGTAGGTATTTGGCTAGCGATTTCGGCAGATGAATGGATGCGAGCCATTATTGTATACTTTAGATGGAGAAGTCGTAAGTGGGAGCGTTTTGCACTTGTTTCACCTACAGAACAAAAGGAGACGAATTAATGGGAGCACTTTCTAAAAGAGCTGCAGGGGCAGCCTTAATGGATAAAAATATGACACTTTTTGCTTGTCCAATTTGTCAGGAGTCAATGAGTGTATTTGAGCAGGGTAGATTAGTATGTTCCTCAAATCATTCTTTTGATATTGCCAAGCAAGGCTACGTCAATATGCTGACACATGGTGCTATTTCTAAGTACGGTAAAGACCTCTTTGAATCTCGAAAAGCGGTTATTGATAGTGGCATCTATGATTTAGTAGAAGATAAAATCGGAGAGCTGATTGCTAATGCAGAAACCGTGCTTGATACAGGGTGTGGTGAGGGTTCGCATTTAGCCCGTATTATGGAAGATAAAAAAGATAACAGTATTGGCATAGGTATTGATATAGCGAAAGAAGGCATACTTGCTGCATCCCGACATTATCCAGAGCAAATTTGGTGTGTTGGTGATTTAGCGAAAAGTCCATTTGCCAAATCAAGCTTCGATGCCATATTAAATATTTTATCGCCTGCCAATTACGAAGAGTTTAAACGTTTATTAACTCAGAATGGTTGTGTTGTTAAGGTTGTACCTCAAAGCGGGTATCTACATGAGCTTCGATCACAATTATATGCGGATTCTACAAAAGAGTCGTATTCGAATGAACAAATCGTTGCTCGGTTTAAAGAAAGCTTTGCCGATGTTAGTGTAGACCGTATTACGTATACGGTACCGCTAGCTACAGAGCTTGTACCGGCTCTGCTTGAAATGACACCGATGGGCTGGCATAAAAAAGAAGACGCTAATATTCAGTTAAATGAAATTACGATTGATGTTGATGTATTAGTGGGAAGAGTCTAGTTATTTCACAAGCAATTGCAGTATACTGGTCTTTTCGATTACAATGGGAATAACTATTGAAAATAAGGTAGGAATGAACAGTGTATAAATTTATAGCAAATCTTGTCAAAGTGATATTAAAATTAACGGGCTCAAAGGCGCGTGTATATGAGGAGCAAAACTTACCGAAGGAAGGTGGGTTTATTATTGCATGTACGCACACAGGCTATGTTGATATTTTAAATCTTGGGGTTTCAATGACTCCTCGAGAAATTCACTTTATGGCTAAAAAGCAATTGTTTGATATAAAAGGCCTTGGCTGGCTTATAGAGCGTTTAAATGCCTTTCCGGTTGACCGTGACAATCCAGGACCAAGTGTTATTAAAATCCCTTCACAGTTATTGAAAGAGGGTAAAATCGTAGGGATTTTCCCATCTGGTACAAGAAATGCTGAGGGTTCGGATTTAAAGCAAGGTGCAATTACTATAGCACAGTTGTCTAAAGCTCCAATTGTACCAGCTGCTTACGTTGGTGCGCGTAATGCTGGCGATGTTTTTAAGCGCGGTAAGGGTTATCTAATTTATGGAGAGCCATTTTATGTGACAGGCAAAGGTAAAGAAGGGCGCGAGGAATTTACACATCGCCTTGAACATGAATTAGTAACGTTAACTGAAGAATTAGAGAAGCGAATTGCGGCAGAAAAGAAATAAAGTGAAACATATTTAAAGGACTCCCTGTGAAGAATACAAACCTTCACAACCTTTTGAAGTGGAGTAGCTTCCTACTGGTTATATGCTGGACAGCTTAGAAGGCACTCAGAATCATTGATTTTGAGTGCTTTATCTTGGATTCAGCAATATTTTCTGTGCGAAAGCGAAGCGACAGCAACAGTTACGCCAAGCGAAATTGATTGAGGAGGATATAAAAATGATTCGAGTACTTTTTGTGTGTTTAGGGAATATATGCCGATCACCAATGGCTGAAGCGGTCATGCGTAATTTAGTTGAAAAAGAGCATTTAAGTCATAAAGTTGAGTTAGATTCGGCTGCAACAAGCTCTTGGCATATTGGCGAACCACCTCACAGAGGAACACAAGATAAGCTAAAAGAATATGGCATCTCAACGAAGGGTATGCAAGGACGACAATTACAAAAAGCTGACTTTGAAAATTTTGATTACATTATTGGCATGGATGAAAGCAATATACGTAACATCCGAACGATGCTTGGCAATCCTGATTCTCTAAAGATTTTCCGCTTTTTAGATTTAACCGGCCATCGAAAAGACGTGCCTGATCCATACTATACGGGAGATTTTCAAGAAACCTATGATTTAGCCTTAGAAGGTTGTCATGCACTATTAGAAAAAATCAAAGTAGAAAACCAATTGTAAAGTGCCTCTAAGTGAAACAATTTTCTGGACCACACCAAAAGTTGAGGATGACATTCAAAACGTATGCTATGTATATAAGTTGATTGGAGTGGAGGCTGGGCGACTCCTTGGGGATCAGCAATAGAGGAACGAAGGCTAAAAGCATCACATCCTGTGATAACGCCTTCGTGACCAACCTCGGTGCTGTTGCTGCTGCACTACGCTTTTGCGCAAAAAACATTTGTTGGCCCGAGACCCTGCAGCGAAGCGAAGCGGCTCATCGGACGCCCCCAGGAAGCTCTGCTCTGCGCGAAAGCGAAGCGTCAGCAACAAAGCGCCCTGCCGGAACGGAAATCAACCATACGTTATGGTGATGATCTGATTTTTTAAAAATTTATTCTTTAGAAAACGACCTTAAACATTGGCATATCTAGCTTTGTAAGCATCATTTGTGTTATTATTTTCAGAGTAAAGATACGAGAAGTATTTAATCACCATTTACAGATGTGCAAGTGTACATCTATTATTTTGATAAACTTTTAATTTGAAAGAGAGTGGAAACTATGGGTCGTAAGTGGAATAATATTAAAGAAAAGAAAGCGTCTAAAGACCAAAGCACAAGCCGTATCAATGCAAAATTCGGACGTGAAATTTATGTGGCAGCTAAATCAGGCGAACCAGATCCTGAGTCAAACCGTGCCCTTAAAGTTGTTCTTGAACGAGCAAAAACATACAGTGTTCCTAAACATATTATTGAAAAAGCAATCGATAAAGCGAAAGGTGGCGGCGATGAAAGCTTCGACGAATTACGTTATGAAGGTTTCGGACCAGCTGGTACTATGTTAATCGTCGATGCTTTAACGAATAATGTTAATCGTACTGCTTCAGATGTACGTGCAGCATTCGGTAAAAATAATGGGAATATGGGTGTCAGTGGATCTGTTGCCTACATGTTTGATTCAACAGCAGTTATCGGTTTAGAAGGTAAATCAGCAGATGAAGTTCTTGAAATTTTAATGGAAGCAGATATTGATGCTCGTGATATTCTAGAAGAAGATGAAGCTGTTATTATTTATGCAGAGCCAGAACAATTCTTTGCAACGCAAGAAGCTTTAAAAGCAGCTGGTGTTGAAGAATTTACTGTAGCAGAGCTTTCAATGCTTCCTCAAACGGAAGTAGAATTAACTGGTGACGACGTTGCGAAATTTGAAAAATTAATTGATGCATTAGAAGATTTAGAGGATGTCCAAAACGTTTACCATAATGCAGATTTAGGCGAATAATATAAATTATAAAACCAGTAGCAATTTTTAAAGCTACTGGTTTTTAATTAGGGAGGAAAATGGTGCAAGCTCTTTTAGCGATTGCTATATTTTTAGTAACTTTATTTTTTGTAATAGTGCAGCCACGTAAAATATCAATCGGCTGGTCTGCTTGTATTGGTGCTGCAATTGCGTTGTCGCTCGGGGTTGTTACTTGGCAAGATGTTGTTGAGGTAACAGGGATTGTTTGGAATGCAACGTTATCGTTTATAGGGATTATTTTCATTTCACTTATTTTAGATGAAATAGGATTCTTTGAATGGTCTGCCCTCCATATGGCACGCATCGCCAAGGGAAGTGGTATCCGCTTATTCATTTATCTTTCCTGTCTAGGTGCTGTTGTTTCAGCGTTATTTGCAAATGATGGTGCAGCCCTAATACTAACACCAATCGTTCTAGCGATGATCCGTAAGTTAAATTTAAGCGATAAAATGGTCTTTCCATTTATTATTGCAAGTGGCTTTATAGCAGACACAACATCATTACCGTTAGTCATTAGTAATTTAACAAATATTGTGTCGGCAGACTATTTCGATATTGGATTCATGGAATATTTCTTACATATGCTGATACCGAACTTAGTTTCTTTACTGGCAAGCATTGCTATACTTTATATAGTCTTTCGTCGTTCGATTCCAAAAGAATATTCACTTGAAGCAGTTGATAATCCAAAGCTGGCAATTCGTGATACGAGATTATTTTTATTATCATGGTATGTTATAGCGATATTATTAGTTGGTTTCTTTACGAGTGAGTTTTTCAAAATTCCTGTGTCATTTATTTTATGTGGTGTAGCGGCTATCTTTTTCTTACTTGCACGACGTAGCCATACTGTAGATACAAAGAGAGTTGTGAAAGGGGCACCGTGGAATATTGTGTTCTTTTCTATCGGTATGTATGTCGTTGTTTACGGTTTGAAAAATGTAGGAATGACTGGATTGCTAGCAAGTTTATTAGAGCACGCGATACAACAAGGGTTGATGGTATCGACAATAACGATGGGGTTTGTAGCAGCAATTTTGTCAGCTATTATGAACAACCTACCAACTGTCATGATTGATGCATTAGCTATTGCTGAAACTAGTGCAACTGGCATTATTAAAGATGGGCTTATTTATGCAAACGTCATTGGCACTAATTTAGGTCCTAAAATGACACCTATTGGCTCACTTGCAACATTGTTATGGCTCCATATACTGGCGCAAAAAGGGATAAAAATTGGCTGGGTTCAGTATTTAAAGATAGGTATTATCTTAACAATCCCAACTCTTTTAGCTACTTTAATAGCTTTAGTGACTTGGATTATGATCATATCATAGGTAAATAGAATAAAATCAAAAAACTATTTTTCTATAAGGCATATCGCTGTAGAAAGATAGTTTTTTCTGTTTTTCTAGCTCATCGGTCGCCTTCAGGAAAGCGCCCCAGCCTACCCATCAACGTTATGGTGATGAAGCATATCTGGGTAAAAAGGCGAATAATTCATACATAAATTACGTTTTACCCATTGTGAAAAATTTCAAATCATAACATAATATAGATTAATAGTCATAGTGACGAAGAGAAAAGGGGGGGCTAAAGCATGAAGTTTTCACGTTCGATACAGGGGAAACTAATTATCATTTCGTTAGCACTATTAATTATTCCTAGTTTAGTAATAGGGTTGGTTAGTTATAACAAAGCGAATAAAGGAATGGAGAATATTGGCGAACAAGTTATCAAAAATAGTGTTGAATCTACTTTGCAATTAATCGAGCTTGCAAATGAGAGTGTTAACAGAGGCGACGTTCCTTTGGAAGTTGCACAGGAACGGGTGCGGGAGGCACTTCTAGGGCCTAAGGATAGTGAAGGCAAAAGGCCAATTAATTACCCTGGAGACTTA
The DNA here is from genome assembly GCF_044763105.1 of Lysinibacillus sp. NPDC096212. Taxonomy (NCBI): domain Bacteria; kingdom Bacillati; phylum Bacillota; class Bacilli; order Caryophanales; family Bacillaceae; genus Lysinibacillus; species Lysinibacillus sp. NPDC096212. Next base: position 74,755 of record NZ_JBIWFQ010000008.1, read on the forward strand.
GGGAAGTATGGTTATGTATATGTTTTAGATGAGAAAGGGACATTAACAACCCATCCGACTCGAGAAGGGGATAGCTTATGGAATGATAAAGATAATAGTGGCAATTACTTTATCCGAGAAGTAATCGAAAAAGCACTTGCTGGTGGAGGATTTACACAATATGAGTTTGCGCTACCGGGTCAAGATGTAATAGCTCCAAAAATAATTTATTCTGTAAAGGATCCTAATTGGGGATGGATCATTGCATCGGGTACATATATGCAAGACTTTAATAAAGAAGCTAATTCATTATTACTCGTTATTGGTATTACATTATTAGGAGCCATTATTATAGGTACTGTGGTTGTCATAATGATTTCGAGACATTTAGCTTTACCAGTGAAAAAACTATCTAAACGCGTACGCGAGGTAGCAAAGGGGAATTTAACTGTAGAAATTGAAAATCTACAACGTTCAGATGAGATTGGTCAGTTAAATGAAGGATTTAATGAAATGGTTGATCAACTGAAAACATTAATTACAGATGTAGAGGAAGCTATTGTAGAAATTCAATCGACATCGTCAAATTTAACATCTGTGGCAGAGGAAACAAACGCTTATGGAGATGAAATAGTAAAAGCGATAAATGAGGTCTCGGACGGTGCGGTAAAGCAAGCTTCAGATGCTGAAGATACGAATCGAACTGCCGTTGATTTTGCCCAGCAGATTGAGGTATTGCATGACAAAAATGAAGTAATGCTTGATGCATCTCAACATATGAAACGATCAAATCAAGAGGGGCTCTTAAATTTAAACCGCTTAAAAGAGACATCACACGAGTCTTCGGAATTGATTAATAATGTTTATGCTGTATTTAATAGCTTAATTGTGAAAGTAAGGGAAATTGAAGGCATTGTCGGTACCATTACCGAAATTTCTGATCAGACGAATCTACTTGCATTGAATGCATCGATAGAGGCGGCTAGAGCTGGTGAGCATGGCAAGGGCTTTGCAGTCGTTGCTGAGGAGGTGCGGAAGCTAGCGGACCAAACATCTGTAGCAACTGAGCTAGTGCGCACAACCTTAAAGGGAATCGAAAGTGAAACTAATTTAGTGAACGATGAGATGAAAAAAACAAATGTCATTGTTCATCAGCAAAATGATTCGGTTGCCATCACAGAGTCGTCCTTTAAGGAAATTGAATTGGCCGTAGAGAAAATTATTTCTGTTATTGGAGAAATGACTGCGGGAGTAGAATATTTGAATAGCTCAAAGGATAACATGATGCAATCTATCGAAAGTATTGCAATGATTAGTGAGAAAAATGCTGCTGCATCAGAGGAAGTAACAGCATCTGTTGATGAACAACAGCGTGCCATTCAGCTTGTTAGTGAATCTTCTAGTGATTTAACAGATGAAATAACGGCGTTACAGGAATCTATTAAGCGCTTTATATTAAGATAATCAATCGTGATGTTTGTACAGTAATTCTAGTACAAGCATCTTTTTCTTTGTCTAATCGTTAGTAAAGGTAAAGGGGGGATGTAATGTGAAAAAATGGTTAATCAGATTAGGGGTTGTACTGCTCGTTATTTGTATAGCTGTTTATATTTGGCTCGGCGAGGAGATGAAAAAAGGTGCCCAGCCGGCTGCAAACGGAACAGCTACATACATGATTGTCCTGGGAGCGAAGGTAAAAGCGGGTGGAATCCCATCGCTTTCATTGGAAAATAGATTAGAAGAGGCTGTAAAGTATTTAAACAAATATCCTCATGTGAAAGTAATTGTTTCAGGTGGGCAAGGAGCGGATGAAGATCGGACAGAGGCTTCAGTAATGTTTAAATACTTACAGGACAAGGGGATAGATACTAACAGAATATTAGTAGAAGACCAATCTACTTCAACTTATGAGAATTTACTATTTTCTAAAGAACTTTTGCCTAAAGGAACTAAGAAAATAACGATTCTCTCTAATGATTTTCATTTAAAGCGTGCAAAATATTTAGCTGAGTCTTTAGGTTTTGAAGTAGATGTCGTTGCGGCAAAAACACCGAAATCAGTGGAAATAAAGTTAAATCTACGTGAAAGGGCAGCATTATTAAAAACCTATATAATTGGCTATTAATTTGTTTCTTAATAGTATAGATTTGGCATATAATAGAAATATCACGGGGTATATGACAGAAAGAGGGGACTTCTATGAAAATGTTTAAAGACTATGAATACAGCCGTCCAAATATCGAGGCAATGAAAGAGCAACAATTATCCTTAATTGACCAATTTAAAAATGCTCAAACGATGGACGAGCAAAGTGAAATAATTGAAAAATTAAATGGATTGAGCAATGATTACGCTACAATGGCAAACTTAGTGTACATTCGTGCTTCGATTGATACAAATGATGAATTTTATCATGCAGAACGCGATTATTTTGACGAAGTTGGACCTGAGTTGGAAGAGGTAACAACAGAATATTATAAAGCGCTAATCGTTTCACCATTTCGTGAGCAGTTAGAAGAAAAATGGGGTCAGCAATTATTTGATTTAGCAACCTATCAAATTAAAGGCTTTTCACCAGCAGTCATTGATCTAATGCAAAAGGAGAACAAGCTCGTTTCAGAATACAATAAACTTGTTGCCTCTGCGCAAATTGACTTTAATGGTGAAACATTAACGCTTGCTCAGCTTGGACCATATGCAGAGTCTACTGATCGTGAAGTGCGTAAGGCGGCTACGGATGCACGCTTTGGCTTTTTTGCTGATCATGAAGAGGAATTTGATCGACTTTATGATGAGCTAGTTAAGGTGCGCCATGAAATCGCTGTTAAATTAGGCTATAAAAACTATGTCGAGCTAGGCTATATTCGAATGAATCGCATTGATTACAATGCAGAGATGGTAAAGAAATTCCGTGACCAAGTTCGTGATTTAATCGTACCTATTGCCACAAAATTATATGAGCGTCAGGCAAAGCGTATTGGTATTTCTGATTTTAAATTCTATGATGAAGCATTCAACTTTGTATCAGGAAATGCTACACCAAAAGGCGATCCTGAATGGATTGTTGCGAACGGTAAAAAAATGTATGAAGAGCTATCACCTGAGACTGGTGAATTTTTCAACTTTATGATTGATCATGAATTAATGGACTTAGTGGCGAAGAAAGGAAAAGAGAGTGGCGGTTACTGTACATTTATTGAAAACTATCACTCACCATTTATCTTCTCGAACTTTAATGGTACTTCTGGCGATATCGATGTGTTAACACATGAAGCTGGACATGCTTTTCAAGTCTATTCAAGTCGTAACATCGGAATCCCAGAATATTTATGGCCAACATATGAATCTTGTGAAATTCATTCGATGAGTATGGAATTTTTCACATGGCCATGGATGGAGCTATTCTTTAAGGAAGACACGGAAAAATATAAGTTCACACACTTAAGTAGTGGCTTGTTATTCCTTCCTTACGGTGTTGCAGTTGATGAGTTCCAGCATGTGATTTATGAAAATCCGAATATGACACCAGCTGAACGTAAAGCTGCGTGGAAAAAAATTGAAGAAACATATTTACCACATCGTGACTATGATCATAATAGCTATCTAGAAGCAGGCGGTATATGGCAACGTCAAGGACATATTTATTCAAGTCCGTTCTATTACATTGATTACACGTTAGCTCAAATTTGTGCATTCCAATTCTGGAAACGTTCACGTGAAGAATTTGAAGCTGCTTGGAAGGACTATGTTCATTTATGTGGTTTAGGTGGCTCTATGTCCTTTACGAAGCTTGTGAAAGAAGCAGGCTTAATTTCACCATTTGAGGACGGCTGTGTTGAATCGGTTATTGGTGATATTGAAGATTACTTAAATTCAGTAGAAGACACAAAATTATAGACTATTACGTTATGCGACATTAGTGGAAATTCGCGACACTCCTGTGGGGAAACAATCCGTCCGAGCTTTCTCAGATGCTATAGCATTTGAGGGGCTTGCGAGGATTGCCCGTTGGTGAGTTGCGAATTTTTTAGTTTAGAAACTCTTTTATTTGGAAATTAAATAGTAGGATACTTGCGAAATGGTTAATATATAAGTAGTATTTTCAGTAACTGTGATAAAAGGAAGTGAAGAAAGTGACGAGGAAAGTTTGGTTTCAAGTAGGCGTAGGGGTTTTGCTTGTTCTACTAGTCATTAAATATTTTATAGAGATTCATTGGATTTTTTCGCCGCTTGTAATTATCTTAAAGGCTATTTTTATACCTTTGTTACTTGGCGGTGTTTTGTATTATGTTACGGAACCGATTCAAAGGTTTTTAGAGAAGCGTAAATTTCCGAGATGGGCAAGTATATTAACGATAGTCATTGGACTCATAGCGTTCGTTGGTGGCTTTGGTTGGATCGTTGGTAATCCGATTGCAGAGCAGGTTAATAATTTAGTGAAAAATGTACCAAAGATTAGTGCTAGCATTCAAGAGGCAGCTGATTATGTGCTAAATAACTATAACCAGGATAGCTTACCACCCCAGTTAAAAAACTTTATCGACAATATGGCGAATTCTGTGCAGGATATTGCCGTTGTGGCAAGTAAGGGGCTAGTATCGTTTTTACAATCAGTTGTATCTGCCTCTTTATTAGCTATTTTAATTCCATTCTTCTTTATTTTTATGTTGAAGGATCATGAAAAATTTGCACCATCGATTTATAAATATTTTAGTGGTGAACGTCGTGAATGGGTGAAGAAAACGTTAAGTGAAATTGATGGTGTTTTACGTAACTATATTCAAGGACAGCTGCAAATTAGTTTTTTACTAGCACTCATTATGTATGTTGGGTATTTAATTATAGGTTTAGATTATTCGTTGCTACTTGTTATATTCGCGTTCTTTATGAATATGATTCCGTTTATTGGACCATGGATCGCCTTTACACCAGCACTGATTGTGGCCATTGTTCAGGATCCAGTGTTAGTCATATGGGTGTCTGTTGTCACACTCGTGGCGCAGCAAATCGATAGTAACTTTATAACGCCTAATGTAATGGGGAAAACACTCGATATACATCCGTTAACAGTTATTACAGTTATTTTAGCAGCAGGTAATATTGCAGGTTTCATCGGTATTATCATTGCTGTACCATTTTATGCAGTATTAAAAGTGATCGCATCCAATATTTATGATGAACGTAACGTGATTAAGAAAAAGGCTACGAAGTCTGTATAGGAGTCGAAAAAATGGAACAAGAAATTGTGAAAGTTTTTAATGAACAGCATGAACAGATTGGGACAGCAACGAGAGCAGAGGTACATGAAAAAGGACTGTGGCATGAAACATTCCACTGTTGGCTTGTCAATAAGGACTATATCTATTTCCAAATCCGTAGTTCACAAAAAAAGGACTACCCTGGCTTGCTTGATATTACAGCGGCAGGGCATCTGTTAGCTGTGGAGACAGTAGAATCAGGAATTCGTGAAGTGAAGGAAGAGCTAGGGCTCGATGTCGACGTACACGAAGTTGTTAAAATGGGCATGACATCTTGTAGTATCGTTTCGGAAAACATGATAGACAATGAATTTTGTCATGTTTATATATATCCATTCAAACATGATTGGGAATCATTTGAACTGCAGTATGAGGAAGTGTCAGGGGTCGTTCGAGCAAAACTCGATGAGGCAGAGGCATTCTTTTTAGGAGAAACAGCTACTCTGAATATTGAAGGCTATGAATATTTCCCTGATGGTCAACGAGCGAAAGTTGTGCGTCCAGTAAGTACAGCACAATTTGTCCCTTACCGTGAACTATACGTAGCTCATGTTATTCAGTTTGTAAAAGATAAAATGTTATGAATTGTGGGGGACTGGGGAAGTCTTCCGTAAGAATTCTGGCATAATTGTAAAAGGTAAAATCCGCTTCGCTTTCCGTGGACAAGGTATGAGCTGCATCGCTGTGCTCTTGCTCTATCCACAGGGAGTTTAAGCGGATTTTTTACCTTTATATTAGATAATTATTAGGCTCTGGCTTTCGTAAATATATTACTATTTTTGTCGCATCATCAAAAGTTAGGGGGATTATTTGTTAAAGCGTATGCCATGTGAAAAAGTTAGTCTTCGTTCCGACTGGGCGACTCCTTGGGGATCATCAAAGGGGAACGAAGGCAAAACCATCACGTCCTGTGATAACGCCTTCGTGACCAACATCGGTGCTGTTGCTGTCACTTCGTTCGCACAGAATGAAACCCTTTTGCTGCCGCTACGTTAGCACTACGCTTTCGCGCAAAAAACATCTGTTGGCCCGAGACCCTGCAGCGAAGCGAAGCGAAGCGGCTCATCGGACGCCCCCAGGAAAGCGCCCAATCGGAACGGAAATCAACATACACGTTATAGACATCAAACTTTACTTTTAGTACTACCTATTTTATTTCGATATAACAGGAAGAATAAGTTATACTGTAAGGTAGATTGAATAGAAAAGGAGCATTTTTATATGCTAACATTTGAACAAAAGCAAGCCATCATCGACTCATTTCCTGAACTTACGAAGAAGGAAATTTCATTAAAACGCTTAAATTATCACTTTATGGATAGCCTTTACGAAAAGACCATTGTTGTTGAAAAGCTACACCCAAATGGCAACGGCTTCGTCTTTGTTGGTGATTTATTGCGCTACGAGAAAGAAGCAAGCGATAAAGGTCTAGTCAATATTCGTGACTACGATGAACAACAACTTCGTGAAATTATTGAAGATGCCATTCAATATTTATCGGAAGAAGAAGAAGAGCAAGATCCGATTGAAGAGATTTGGCAAAATCGTGAAGGTATTCAATTAAAGCTAGCCTTTGAGCAACGTTCTTGGAATGTCTATCATGGTGAAAATTTAGAGGAAGCCTTTGGTACACAAGAAGCTGCGAAAGAATATTTACTAGAAGAAGGTTTTCGTAAAAAGAAATAAGTAATTCGGGGGATAAGAACGAATGAATGGGAAAAAAATAGTGGGAATAGTTATTGTTGTTGTTATAGCTGTTTGTTTATTTTCTGTATTTACGATTACGAAATTTTATAAAGACCATGAGGAACAGCCAAATAGTGAAAATCGAGAAATTAATAAGTCAAAGAGCTTGAATTTAATTTTGCCACAGGCTACAATTATCTCGAATTCAAGATAATCGAGAGGTGGACTGTAAATGCAGCACGTTTTTCATAAAGGAACAGATGAAACAAAACCGATTTTTTTACTGTTACATGGTACAGGTGGAAATGAACAAAGCTTAATTGGCCTTGCAAAGGAAATTGATGATACAGCAAGCATTTTAAGTGTTCGTGGAAATGTCCTTGAAAATGGTATGCCACGCTTTTTCCGTCGTTTAGCAGAAGGTGTTTTTGATATAGAGGATTTAATTTTCCGTACGAAGGAATTAAATGACTTTTTATTAGAAGCAGCACAGCAGTATGGCTTTGACCGTAATCGGGTGGTTGCTATCGGCTACTCTAATGGCGCAAATATTGCTGCTAGCCTATTATTCCATTATGAGGATGCTCTAGCAGGTGCCATACTGCATCATCCAATGGTGCCTAGACGTGATATTGAATTGCCTACACTTTCTTCAATCCCTGTCTTTATCGGTGCTGGAACGAATGATCCAATGTGTACTGCTCAGGAATCTGAGGATTTAGAGGCACTTTTATCGTCGGCTGGGGCAGATGTGGCAACTGTATGGTTTAATTATGGCCATCAGCTAACGATGCCTGAGGTAGAAGCAGCAAAAGAATGGTACGACCGTATTTATTCAAAATAAGGAAAAATCCGCAACTTTTGCGTGAGGAAGAGCTCACGGAAGGTTGCGGATTTTTTATTTTTGCTTCTTCGCGAAGGGGAGCCACCAATTCCAGTCCCCAAATAGCTTCATAAGACTTGGAACGAGCATGAGACGAATAATAGTTGCGTCGAGGGCGACTGCAATAGCTATACCAACCCCAATTTGCTTCACTGGCATTACATCTGTAAAAGCGAACGCCCCTGTAATAACAATCATAATAAGTGCTGCTGACGTAATGATACGACTTGTAGAGGTTAGACCGTCAATCGTAGCACGTGTATTATCCGCCCCTTTTTGATATTCCTCTTGAATGCGTGATATTAAAAAGACTTCATAATCCATACTTAAGCCGAATACAAGACAAAATACAATCACCGGGATAATAAGGACGATTGTACCGGCTTCAATCCCCAAATGTCCGTATTGGAAAATATAGACGAGAATACCGAAGGCTGAGGAAAGTCCAATGATATTCATAATAATCGCTTTCAGTGGGATTAAAATAGAGCGGAAAGCGAGCATTAATATAAAGAACGTTGAAACGATAATAATGGATACAGCCAAGAAAATTTTATTAGAGATTTCATCGAAAATTTCTTGATTGAATTTCGCATGACCTCCAAGAGCAAAATCCACACCTAAATCTTTATCTTTCCATGTTCGAGCGAATTGTTGAGCGGTAGTTGATGAACCGGCTGCATCCAATGTAATTGGGATAAAGAGTTGCTTATCTTTAGAAAACATATTTAGTATTGGTGTTAATTGTTCTGCCACTTGAGGAATTTTCAAAGAAGCAGTCAGTTCCTCGGGAGATTTAATGTTAGCCGTCGTATAAATGGTTGATACATGACTCACTAGAGGGTCATCAAGTAATTGTTCTTGAATATTGAAAATAAGCTCTCTTGCCTCACGATCTTCCCAGCCTTCTTTACGTTCTGCTAGCAAATATAAAGTTGAGGTATCGCCAAGTCCGAATGTTTTATCTAACTGATCATAAGCTGCACGTGCATCATATTTTGTTGGTAATGAATCCACCTGAGGAATTGTAAGTTTAATATCCTTCAACGGAATCATACCAATACCTAGTAATAGTAATGCCACAATAACGATGGTCACTGGATGTTTCATGACAAAGCCAGCAAAGCCACGCCAACGATTTGCTCCACCAGGCTTTACACGTAATAAACGCCATTTATTTAGGTTATCTCCTATTAGCATCATCGTAGCAGGTAGCAAGGTTAAGCCAGAAAGTACTGCAAGAAATACAACGATTGTGCCTCCTAAAGCGATATTGTGAAAAATTTCGACGTCAATGACAATCATGGCACCTAAGCCGATCATGACACAAACAGCAGAAAAGATGATAGAACGGCCAGCTGTCTCTATCGCTGTTTGAATAGCCTGTACAATGGATGCATGGGCACGTTCTTCGCGATATCGATTAATAAACAACAAGGCAAAATCGATGCTTAATGCAAGTCCAAGCATTGGTACTATATTTAATACAAAAATTGATAAATTGATATTACCGCTAAACAAAGTCAAAATTCCAAACGCAGTTACAACAGTAACAATGCCGATAATGATGGGTAAGATTGAGGCTACGACAGTACCGAAAGCAAGTAATAGCACTATGATAGCGATTGGTAAGCCTATTGCTTCCGCTGATGCTAAATCCTTTTGACTTGCTGTATTGATGTCTGCTGAAATAACAGGCCCGCCTGTAATGCTCACACCGTCATCCTCTATTAATGAACGGATGTCTTTCACAACATCAGGTAGATGATCAACATTATTTTTCATATGAATCATGGCATAAGCTATACCATTCTTTTGTAAAGAAGCATCATCAAGTGGTGACTGGATTGAATGAATCTCCTTCACTTTTTCTAATTTTTTTATTGTATCTTGAATTTTCTTATCGTCAGCTGGATTGAAGACGACCAAAATTGTATCGGAAGGCAAATCAAATGTTTTCGCAAGCTCATTTGTTACGTAGGTATGATCGCCTTTAACAAAAAAACCATCTCCATGAAGCTTACTTGGAAGTTGTATGGCAAACATAGCCATAGTAATGAAAATTACGAACCATAAGGCTACGATAGCTTTAGCGTGGGCTGTTATAAAGGCTGAAAAAGTTTTCATTGTAGGTACTATCCTCCTTTTAACATAGTGTAAAGGATGTGTCACATTTTGTCGTGTGACAATGTAAAGACTCCTGTTCAACAAGGAACAGGAGTCTTAGTATGCTTTCAAATTAAAAGAATAACGATAACAAAAAGTAAATAATAGCTGCCATAACTGCAGAAATTGGCATTGTAATAACCCAAGTAGTTACGATTTTTCGCGCCATCCCCCAGTTCACACCACGTACACGTTGTGCAGAGCCAACACCCATGATAGAGGAAGAAATAACGTGTGTTGTAGATACTGGTAGGTGAATTAATGTAGCACCGAAGATGACTGATGCAGATGCTAAATCTGCTGCAACTCCGTTCACAGGACGGATTTTCATAATTTTACCGCCGACTGTTTTAATAATCTTATAGCCGCCGATAGAAGTACCAAGCCCCATTGCAGTTGCCGCTGCAGCTCGTATCCAGAAAGGAATGTCATCTCCTGAATGCAAACCACCAGCGATTAACGCCATCGTCATAATCCCCATTGCCTTTTGTGCATCGTTAGTACCATGTGTAAAAGATTGAATTGCGGCAGTGAAAATTTGCATTGTACGGAAACCTTTATTCGTACGATATAAATTTAAGTTTTTAAACCATAATTTAAACAGTGTCATCATAATAAAGCCGGCGCAAATTGCAAGAATTGGTGATAGCACTAGGGCCATAAGGATTTTAGTAAAACCGCCATAGTTTAAAACTCCGAAGCCAGCAGATGCAACTGCTGCACCAGCAATGGACCCAATCAGAGTATGTGAAGAACTCGATGGAATACCGAAATACCATGTTAGTAAGTTCCAGATAATAGCGGAGATTAATGCTGCTAAAATAACGACTGATCCGGTCGTGTCTCCATCAAAAGCATTTAAAGAGAAAGGATCTACAATGTCTTTTGTTAAAGCCTTTGCAACACCGACAAAGGTAATAGCTCCTATAAAGTTCATCGTCGCAGCCATCATGATAGCTACACGAGGTTTCAATGCTCTAGTGGAAACTGAGGTTGCTATAGCATTTGCTGTATCATGGAAGCCATTGATAAAGTCAAATGTTAGGGCAAAGATAACGACCAGAACAGTTAGTATAATGATTGTGTTCATTGTAAGTGCCCATCTCCTAATTACGCGTTACGCATGATAATTGTTTCCATAGTATTTGCAACGTTTTGGCAATGATCAGCGATATCTTCAAGTTGTTCATATATATCTTTATATTTAATAAGTCGAATTGGATCTTTTTCATTTAAAAATAGTTGTTTAATAGACGAACGTTGTACTTCATCACATTCACGTTCATAGTCCTTAATAAGAATTGAGTGTGGGCGCATGCCAATAAGATTCTTTTTCTTTAACTCTTCCGTTGCTTTAACAATTTCATCAGCACTTTTTGAAATATAGCCTAAGAAAGTACGCATTGATTCATCAACCTCAGTTAGAGAGAACATCTCAAAATGAGCGATACAATGCTCCGTACCATCTAATACGTCGTCCATACGAATGGCGAATTCTAGAATGTCTTCGCGTTCGATAGGTGTCATAAATGATTTGTTTAGCATCACGATTAGTTCATGAATGAGCTTATCACCAGCTGTTTCGTAATTTTTCATAGTAATGCTAATCTCTTTTAAGTCAGCCACACTGTTAATACGAAAATCATTTGCGTAATGTACAGCCTCTCTCATATTCTCAGCAATTTTATGCAAAGCTATAAAGAAAGGGTCTTGTTTTTTTGAGTTAAGCATGTAAATCGAATCCTCCTGGATATAAATAAATTAGCCTCTAAACTTTACTATCATAACAAAATCTTTAAATTATCTACATAAAATTCTTCAATTCTACAGAAAACTTTACAATCCTGTAATATAAAATTTGTTCACAAAATAAGAAAGGTATCACTGTGTTTGTTTTTACTAATACAGGAAAAATGCCTTTAAGATAGGTTTTATAAAGAGATTTTCCTCTGTTTAATACAAAAAGATACTATTCGGACATAAAATTTCGAAAAATTTTCGGATGAATTGTAAAGAGAATGTAAAGGAATTGTTTTGCTAATAGTTTTCCATTTTCTTAAGAATATCTTCATTTTTATCCTTCAACTTTATTAAGAATTATTTACTACAATGAAGAAAGAAGGGTTAATAACCATAAGTTTGGGATGATATTTGTTAAAAGCATATTCATGTATAGAAGTTGATTGGAGTGGAGGCTGGGCGACTCCTTGGGGATCAGCAATAGAGGAACGAAGGCTAAAACCATCACATCCTGTGATAACGCCTTCGTGACCAACATCGTGTTGGCCCGAGGCCCTGGAGCGAGCCTCGCGAGTGAAGCGGCTCATCGGACGCCCCCAGGAAGCTCTGCTCTGCGCGAAAGCGAAGCGTCAGCAATTGTTTTATCTGTGCGAAAGCGAAGCGACAGCAACAACAAAGCGCCCAGCCGGAACGGAAATCAACCCCCATGTTTTGGTGATGAATCTAAAGAAGGTGAAAGGGGAGTTTTTTGAAAATGATTCAAGTCGAGAACTTACAACATACATTTTTAATTGGAAAGAAAGGCAAGGAAAAGCAGGTTCCGGTATTAAAGGGTGTCAATTTTGAGGTGAAAAAAGGAGAGATTGTTGCAATTGTTGGTAAAAGTGGCTCCGGGAAATCAACCTTATTACAAATATTAGCTGGATTTATGAAATCTGAGCAAGGATCTATTAAGGTACACGGAATGGAAACAGCTCATCTCACTGAAATAGAAAGTGCTGCTTTTCGCTTGCAACAGTTCGGATTTATCTTTCAAAACTTTCAACTGATGCCAGGCTTAACGGCATTTGAAAACATTGAACTACCTTTGAAGTTACAGGGTATCAAGAAAGACATGCGTCTAGAAAAGGTAAAAAAATTAATGGACAAGGTTGGGTTAACAGAGGTGGCAGACCATTACCCAAATGAATTATCGGGTGGTCAGCAACAGCGTGTAAGTATTGCAAGAGCCTTAATTACAAATCCTCCTATTTTGTTGGCGGATGAGCCGACAGGAAGTCTTGATTCGGAAACAGAGCAAGATATATTGCTACTCATTCAAAGCCTAAACCGTGAGCTTGGTTTAACATTTGTCATCATTACTCACGACGAGGAAGTAGCAACGATAGCACATCGACGTTTCCGCATGTACGATGGGGAACTTGTAAAGGAGGAAGCATAATATGTTATTTAAAGATCAATTAGATTTTGTTAAACAGCATATAAAGAAAAATAAATTACGTGTGTTTATGACCGTGCTAGCGGCAACGATGGGCTGTGCATTTTTGATTGTCCTCGCATCAGTTGGGTTTGGGCTTCAGGATTCCATACGTAATGAAATATTATCAAATGAAAAAGTGACGAAAATTCAAGTGTTTGGTAATGATCAATTTACAGAGGACCAAATACATGAAATAAAAGGTATAGAACATGTGGAAACAGTACTCGAAACGATTACTGTCAATGCATCTGCACATTCATTTTTTGAGGACCGTGATACACAATCAGATTTATTCGTTGCTAATATGCATGATTTTGAGCAAGTGAATGGCAAGCTTGAAGAAGGAAAGTATCCAACAAAGCCAAACGAAATCGTTGTAGGTTATCATTTTGCTCAAACATTAGTCAATGATGCTGAGCGTAAAATTATTGAAGAAAAGAGTAAAAAAGCTGAAGCAGAAGACACGTATTATAATGGTAGTGAGGAAGGTTATAAGGACTCATTAATTGGTAAAGAGATCGAGTTATCATTAATGCCACGTACTGATGGGGCAGAAGAGACAAAGAAAATGAAATATACGATTGTCGGTGTTATGAAGAAGCCTTCTTATGATTGGATGATCAATAACTCTATCTATATGGATACAGAGGAAAAGCCGATGATAGCTACAAATTTAGCAGCACCTGGTAATGTTAAAGAGGATGAAATGTTTTATTCGGAATTTAATATTTTTGCAGATAGCATGGAAAATGTAAAGCCGATATTAGACAAACTAAAAGACAAGGGCTATAGCGTTTATTCAGTTACTGAACAATTGGATCAAATGAATGTATTTTTCCTAGTTTTAAAAATTGGTTTAATATTTGTAGGAACAATTGCTGTCTTGATCGCCTCGATTGGCATTTTCAATACAATGACAATGGCTGTTACAGAACGAACTCGAGAAATTGGTGTTTTAAAGGCGATTGGAGCAAGTCCTAAGCTTATTCAACGATTGTTCTTAATGGAAAGTACATTCATTGGTATTATTGGTACGTTGATAGCGGTAGCCATTTCATATGTTATTAGCTTTGTAGCAAATGCTGCATTACCTTTAATTCTAAAAGCTGCAACAGGGGAAGATGCTTTTAGTAGAAATGACATTACATTTTCCCTTATTCCTTGGCAGCTTGTTCTTATTGCATCAGCGATTAGTATTGGGGTAGCAATGATTTCAGGCTATCGTCCAGCACGTAAGGCCACGAAAATTGACGTTATTCAAGCATTACGACAAGAACTATAATAGTAAGGGCGGTCCAGAAATTATTGGACCGCCCTGTTAATTTGAATTGCGCAAATTAGAAATACCCGCGGAAGGATAGAGAATACTCGCGAATTCTCATGAAATACTCGCGGAAGGATAGAGAATACCCGCGCTTCATCATGAAATACTCGCGGAAGGAAAGCGAATACCCTCGCATCCTCATAAAATGCCCGCGAAAGAAGAGAGAAAATTTACTCTGCGACCATAAATACAGCGAATTTTATAAGTAAGCTTGTAATTCATTTGCTAAAAATGGCTTGGCATTTAGCAACTTTATAAAGGCATCATAATTGGCTCGCTGTTCAGAGCTCGGCTTTTTACCTGTATGATAGGCTCGTATTAAAATGTTTTTTGGTGTATTTTCCATATCTATAAACTCTAGCAATTGTGCTTCATAGCCAACGTGGGATAAAATTTCCGCTCGGATTGCATCTGTTGCGAGCGCTGCAAAACGTTCGCGTACGAGACCGTGTTGAAGCATGATATCTAATGCTGGTGTATTAAGCTGGCGATTTAGCTCATGCTGGCAACAAGGGACACTTAAAATAACGCTTGCTCCCCATTTCACAGCACGTGCTAATGCCATATCAGTGGCAACATCACAAGCGTGTAGAGTTACCACCATGTCCACAGCAGACTCCTCATTATAATCATTAATATCTCCTACTAGAAATTCGAGCTGCTCATAGCCTAAATCCTGTGCAATTCGTGAGCATTCTTCAATAACTTCCTTCTTTAAATCCAAACCAGTGACACGGATGTCTAAGCCTTTTTCGATTTTTAAATAATGGTATAGGGCGAATGTTAAATAGGATTTGCCTGAACCAAAATCTAAAATACGAACTTGACGATCTTTTGGCAAATAGCTTAATGCATCATCAATAAATTCAATGAAGCGGTTGATTTGTTTAAACTTATCGTATTTTTGTTTCTTTATTTTGCCTTCTTCTGTTTGCACACCAAGACGAATTAAAAATGGGTACGGCTTATCCTCTGCCAGTAAATAGTTTTTCTTGCGATTATGCGCTAAATTAACTTGCTTTGGCGTTGAGGATTTATCAGATTTCCATAGGACTTTGTTCTTTTTTGATAGCTGTACTTGTATATTTTCATCAATAAAATCAATATGCGCTTGACGGTAATCGTTAAAAAATGCTTCTAGCTTCTCATGAAAATCTTCTAATAGAACATTTTCATGTTTTAAAATACGTTCAAATTGATATTCAACTTGTATATGATAAGTATCCTTAAGTAATAATGGTTTTAGCTTTATACGTTTTACTTCGTTTGATTTCATACGTGGTTGACTGATCGTAGCAGTAACGAGTTGCTGCTGTAAAATCCGCTCCATAAGCTGAGTTTTCATTTCTTCAAATGTCATACGTTTCGCCTTCTTTATCGTGTTATAGATGGCACTAGTTTAACACACTTTTTGAAGTGCAATGCTAGTATAAATTTCAGAATACACTTTTTGAATATTTATAGGATATTTTGTATATTTGTGGTATTTTAATTATACTGACATTTTAATTTATTTCAGCAATTGTTTTTGTAACGAAAGCAAAGCGTCAGCAACAACACACCAAGGGGAAACAGGGGGAAAAGTATGTCTGAAAACATGTATCAATTACTTGCGATTATTATTTATATGATCGCCATGCTAGGAATAGGTTGGTATGCATTTAGGAAAACATCAAATTTAACGGATTACATGCTTGGGGGGCGTTCGCTAGGCCCTGCTGTTACAGCGCTGAGCGCGGGTGCAGCAGATATGTCTGGCTGGCTGTTAATGGGTTTGCCGGGTGCAATCTATTTAGCTGGACTTTCCAAAGCTTGGATTGCTGTTGGTTTAACAATTGGCGCATATTTGAATTGGCTATTAGTAGCACCGAGGCTGCGTGTATATACACAAGTTGCTAATGACTCAATTACTATTCCAAGTTATTTAGATAATCGTTTACGAGACAACACTAAACTAATAAGAATTGCGTCAGGTATCATTATTTTAATCTTCTTTACATTTTATGTTTCTTCAGGAATGGTTGCAGGGGGTAAGTTTTTTGATAGCTCATTTGGCTATGACTACCATACTGGCTTATTAATTGTATCTGCTGTTGTTGTGGCATACACATTGTTTGGAGGATTTTTAGCAGTTAGTTATACAGACTTTTTACAAGGACTTATTATGTTTTTTGCACTTATAAGTGTACCGTTATTTGGTTTGTTTTTGACAGGTGGAATTGGAGATACAATAACATCCATTAAAGCTGTAAATCCTGAACACCTAAGCTTATTATCTTCAAATGCAACTGCTGCAGTAATTATTTCATCACTTGCATGGGGACTAGGTTATTTTGGACAACCACATATTATCGTCCGCTTTATGGCCATAAGCTCAGTAAAAGAAACAACGCAGGCTCGTCGTATCGGTATTGGTTGGATGATATTAAGTTTATTCGGAGCGATTGCAACAGCTTTAGTAGGTGTGGCTTATTATGAGCAAAATGCAGGTGAATTAAAGGACGCTGAGACAGTATTTATTGTACTTGGTCAAATCTTATTCCATCCATTTATTGCAGGTATAATGCTAGCTGCCATTTTAGCCGCAGTTATGAGTACAATTTCATCGCAATTAATTGTTACTTCGTCTGCGCTTGTTGAAGACATTTACAAGGCTCTATTTAATAAAACAGCAGATGATAAACATTATGTCTTTGTTGGTCGTGTGGCTGTTTTAGTTGTAGCTATTGTCGCAGGGATTTTAGCATGGAATCCAGATAGTTCTATTTTAGCCTTAGTAGGCTTTGCTTGGGCTGGTTTCGGTGCAGCGTTCGGACCTGTAATATTGCTGTCCTTATATTGGAGAAAATTAACGAATTACGGAGCGCTCAGTGGGATGGTGGCAGGTGCAGCAACTGCCTTTGTTTGGGGGAAAATAAAGTTCTTAGCTGATACATTATATGAGATTGTTCCAGGCTTCTTAGTATGCTTAATTGTAGCCGTTATTGTCAGCATTTTGACATATAAACCGAATAAAGATATTGAAGACGAATTCAATCGTACTGAAGTATTACTAAAAGAAGAACGTAAGTAAAAATGAAATGCGCCTTT
Source organism: Lysinibacillus sp. NPDC096212 (assembly GCF_044763105.1). Taxonomy (NCBI): domain Bacteria; kingdom Bacillati; phylum Bacillota; class Bacilli; order Caryophanales; family Bacillaceae; genus Lysinibacillus; species Lysinibacillus sp. NPDC096212. The sequence continues at coordinate 92,361 of NZ_JBIWFQ010000008.1, forward strand.
TGCATAAAGGCGCATTTTTTACGATATATATGTTAAACGACACGAATTAGGACATTATATGGTAAGATGAAGAAAATTTGTCGTAGTAGCACCAAAGTTTGGTGGGAGGTTTGTGGATGGATAGAATTAAAGAAGTAGATATATTGTTGGAAAAAGCTGTTTTAGTTGGCGTAAATCTACGGAATGATGAGCATTTTGATTATTCGATGGAGGAGCTAAAAAATTTAGCTGAAGCTTTGAATGTTGAAGTTGCCGGCATTGTCACACAAAATTTAGAGCGCATTACGCCATCTCATTATGTTGGTACTGGAAAAATTGAAGAAATAAAAAACTTTTATGATGAAGCACAAGCGAATTTAGTGATTTTTAATGATGAATTATCACCTTCACAAATCCGTAATTTAGAGCGTGATTTAGAGACGAAGGTTATTGATAGAACGATGTTGATTTTAGATATTTTTGGACGTCGTGCTAAAACAAGTGAAGCACAGATGCAAGTCGAGTTAGCACAATTGCAATATATGCTACCTCGTTTAGTCGGCTTGCATGCATCTCTCAGCCGTCAAGGTGGTGGCACAGGTGGTGGCTTTAAAAACCGTGGTGCTGGTGAGACAAAACTCGAGTTGGACCGTCGGAAAATTGAGGATCAGATTTCGAAAATAAAGAAGGAGCTTGAGCATGTAAAGGAGCAACGGGAGACGCAGCGTAAACAACGACGTAAAAATGCTATCCCTGTCGTTTCCATTGTCGGCTATACGAATGCTGGTAAGTCAACTATTATGAATCAGCTACTTTCGAAAATAGGGCAAGAAGATCATAAACAAGTGTTTGAGAAGGACATGCTTTTTGCCACACTTGAAACATCCGTCCGTCAAATAGAATTATCTGATAAAAAGACATTCCTATTAACAGATACAGTTGGTTTCGTTAGTAAATTACCGCATCATTTAGTGAAGGCATTCCGCTCAACGTTGGAAGAGGCTCGTGACGCCGACTTACTACTCCATGTTGTAGATGTTTCCAATTCTGAGCACGGCTTTATGATGGATGTAACAAATGAAACGCTTAAGGCAGTTGGCGTTGAAGGGATTCCGACAATTTATGTGTATAATAAAGCGGATATAGCAGACGTTCCTTATCCTGTTATTAGTGGTGATAATATTTGGATTTCTGCGAAGCAAGGGAATGGATTAGAAGAATTATTGCAAATGATACGTCAGCATATTTTCTCTGATTATGTAACATGTAATATGCTCATTCCGTATGAACAGGGGAATATTGTCTCTTATTTAAATGAATACGCCTCTGTCTTTGAAACAGCATATGAAGAAAATGGTACGTTGCTAACGCTAGAGTTAAAAGAAGCGGATTATGCAAAATTCCAACAATATGTCATTAAATAATGAATAACATCATTGTTTTAAAAGCATGCTAGAAGCACATTGTGTTTCTAGCGTGCTTTTTTGTAATCGGAAAAGAGAATTTATATCGCTATGAATGAAATTATAGATAATACAAGCTTTTTTGTTTAAAAAGTAAAAAGTCTGACTATAAAATATTTTAGAATAATTTTATAACGATTTATAATTTAGTGGGTATTAAAGAATCAGAAAACTTAGGAATATCAATAGGTTTGCTATAATTCAACGAAAATCATTCTGAATTTAAAGAAAAGGTCCAAAATTTCAACATTTTTTAAAACTCTTGAAAAAGTTTTGAAAACGCTTTAGTATGATGAAATAAAGTTTTATCCATTGTAAATGGGTAATAATATTATCATTGAATAATGAAATCGGGAGAGGATATTTTTATGTCTACTAAAGATGAAATTGTAAAATCCGTCCCTCAAAATGGCTTTGTCGGACACCCTAAAGGGCTCTTTACATTATTTTTCACTGAATTTTGGGAACGATTCTCATACTACGGTATGCGAGCAATTCTGATTTTCTTTATGTATTATGAATTGCATGAAGGCGGCTTAGGCCTAGATCGTGGACTAGCGAACTCCATTATGGCCATCTACGGATCACTGGTTTACATGTCGGGGATTATCGGTGGTTGGATTGCTGACCGATTACTAGGTACACGTAGAACCATTTTCTATGGTGGAGTGTTCATAATGTTTGGACATTTCCTGCTAGCGTTACCTGGTGGCGTAAGCATGTTATTTGTTTCAATGTTCTTTATTGTCATTGGGACAGGCTTATTAAAACCGAACGTTTCAAGCATTGTCGGAGATATGTATGCTGATACAGATAGTCGTCGTGATGCAGGCTTTTCAATTTTCTATATGAGCATTAACATGGGATCATTCCTTGCACCATTAATTGTCGGAACAATTGGACAACAGTATAATTTCCACCTAGGCTTTGGTGCAGCAGGGATCGGAATGTTAGTTGGTTTAATTATTTTTAAATTAACAGGAAAAAAATATTTAGGGTTAGCAGGGTTACAGGTAAACAACCCGTTACTGCCTGAAGAACGAAAAAAAGTCTTTACACGATTTGGGATTATAGCGCTACTTATTATTATTGCTGGGGCAATTGGTATCAAAACTGGCGTACTAACAGTGAATGTTTTTGGTTTAATTATTACGATGTTAGGTATTGTAATTCCAACGGTGTACTTTATTTATATGTATAGAAGTGAGAAAACAACTAAGGATGAGAAGTCTCGCATACTCGCTTATATTCCTTTGTTTTTATCGGCTGTAATGTTTTGGGCAATCCAAGAACAAGGGGCGACTATTTTAGCAACGTATGCAGATAGTCGTACACGATTGGATATTGGTAGTTTTCATATTCCATCTTCTTGGTTCCAATCGTTAAACCCTTTATTCGTCGTTACAATGGCTCCGTTATTTGCTATGTTATGGATGAAATGGGGAGATAAGCAACCATCTACACCGCGTAAATTCGCCTATGCATTATTCTTTGCAGGATTGTCATTCTTAGTGATGATGCTACCAGCGTATTTATCTGGTGGTACAGATTTAGTAAGTCCATGGTGGTTAGTATTATCATTCTTTTTAGTTGTAGTTGGGGAGTTATTATTATCGCCAGTAGGGTTGTCAGTTACTACAAAATTGGCTCCGAAGGCTTTTGCTGCACAAACGATGTCACTTTGGTTTTTAACAAGCGCAGCAGCGCAAGCAATCAACGCACAACTTGTAAAAGTCTATGAAGTGGTAAGTGAATTCACATACTTCGGTTTCTTAGGCTCATTATCAATTGTTTTCGGGATCGTAATATTAGTGCTTTCGCCAATTATTTCAAAAGCTATGCGAGGTATTAATTAATCAAAAGATGCAAGTGCAGTTATTCAAATAACTGTACTTGCATCTTTTTTTTGTATTAAAGAGCATTTGATATTAGTGTTTGAATTAACAAACCGAGGAAGTGGGCAACTATTCGTCAGAAAGTTGAAAGTTGTGCCCGTAGAAACAAAAGTGACGAATAGAACGACATAAAGCATTCAAACATATATAATGAATAACCATTTTTATAATCTAAGACTCAATGTTTCTAATGACTCTAAGTATTATTTTTTTGGCTCATCATCAAAAGTTTAGGATGACATTTTTTTAAAACGTATGCTATGTAAAGAAGTTGATTGGAGTGGAGGCTGGGCGACTCCTTGGGGATCAGCGTCACAGATGAGACCCTGGAGCGAAGCGAAGCGACAGCAACAAAGCGCCCAGCCGGAACGGAAATCAACCACACGTTATGCGATGAGCCATTTATCTACTATATCATGTAGTTAATTTTCTGAATGAGGGAATATGTTTTTGTGTGAAAAGGTTTCATTTTCGTTATAATAATCTTAATAGTATGATAATTTAAGGGGTTGGATACTATGAAGGAAGCTTTAAGTCGTTTGAGGCCAAGATTAATGGAGATTTTCACGTATTTGCACGCGAATCCAGAAATAAGCTGGCATGAGGTAGAAACAACAAATTATATTGTTGATTTACTAACACGTGAAGGGTTTTCACCAATACGCTTTAAAAACAGTACAGGACTTTATGTTGATGTAGGAAGTGGTAGTCCTAAAGTCGGTTTGCGTACGGACATTGATGCGTTATGGCAGGAAGTAGATGGTGAATTTCGTGCGAATCACTCCTGTGGCCATGACGGACATATGACGATGGCAATCGGTGCTCTATTACTTTTGAAAGAGCTTGCTCCATCATTCAGCGGTACAATTCGTGTGATTTTTCAACCAGCTGAAGAAAAGGGAACTGGTGCTTTATCAGTTTTAAAAGAAGGAATCATTGATGATTTAGACTTTTTATTTGGTGTCCATGTAAGGCCAGTCCATGAGCTTGAAGATGGTACATATTGTGCCGCATTGTATCATGGAGCCTCTCGATTACTTGAGGGGGAAATCATTGGAGAAGATGCTCATGCTGCAAGACCGCATCTCGGCGTGAACGCTATTGAAGTAGGAGCAACTATTATCGAAGATTTAAGAACGCTTCATACTGACCCAATGGTTCCTGTATCAATTAAGATGACCAAATTCCATGCTGGAGGAGAATCCGGCAATATTATTCCTGGGAGTGCATCGTTTACCATTGATATACGAGCTCAACAAAATGATGTGATGGATGCACTTGTGCAGGGAGTAAAAAGGGTTATTGATTCTTCCAAGGTCTTGCATAAAGTGCAGATTGAATTACGTACAGTAGCAAATGTAGTAGCTGCTGAGGTAGACCCAACTGCTCAATATATTATGGAGCAAGCACTCGTGCAAGCAACCGGGTTGTCGAATTTAAGAAAGCCGGTTCATACACCTGGAGGAGAAGATTTTCATCACTATGCAGTTCAACGCCCGCATTTAAAATCTACGATGTTAGGTTTAGGCTGTGGTGTAACACCAGGCCTACATCATCCAAAGATGAAATTTAAGCAGGCGAGGCTTGTAACGGGGGTTGAAATCCTTACAAGAGCGGTATTATTAGCATTGGAGTCGGGGAATACAAAGGAGGGATCAGCATAATGTTAGAGAGAGTACGTATTCAAAAAATAATGGCACCTACAGAGATTGCAGAAGTACAAATTTTGAATGAAAGTATCTGGGGGAGTCAGGCTATTCCCTCACATCAATTGTTAGCAGCTGTACAAAATGGTGGATTAATCCTTGGAGCGTATTTAGACGAAAAGCTGATTGGCTTTAACTACTGCTTTGTTGGCTGTCGACATGGGAAAATATATTTACACTCACACATGATTGGTGTGGAGAAAACATATCGTGAACAAGGTGTAGGTGAATTATTAAAGCATGCCCAACAGGAATATGCAAAAGAACATGGGTTTCAGCTTGTGATTTGGCTATTTGATCCGCTAGAAGCATGTATGGCTAATTTATCATTTTTGAAGCTCAATGCCTTTAGTTTTCAGTACGAAAATGATTATTATGGACCGCTCAAGGATGATTTTAACGATGGGCTACCTTCAGATCGAATTGTTGTTGAATGGTGGATTGAACGCGACCGAGTGGAGGACTCCTTAGATGAACTGGAAGAAGAAGCTGACGGAATTGTACCGTGGTCTTTAACGGTAGATGGCTTACCAGTGCTCGATATTGATGGTGAATTTCAGCAAGAGCAATCATATTATAAGGACGCCTATTTATTGCCCATTCCTCAATTTTCACAAAAGATGAAAGTGGAGAGTCCAGGGCTTGCAGAGGACTGGCGTTATAAAGTACGTACTATTTTAACGACATTGTTTGAACAAAATTATGCAATTGTTCGAGTAAAAAAGAATAAGGACTATGTTCATAGCTATCTATTAGTCAGACGCTCCTTATTAGCTTTATAATAAGGATAAGGAGTGAAATCTTGTGAAATTAGAACAGATTACAGTGAGACATATAAAAATGCCTATGAAAGCACCGTTTACAACGAGTTTTGGCACAATTGATGAAAAAGAGTTCTTACTTATAGAAGCGATAGATCAATCAGGAACTGTAGGATGGGGAGAAGCTGTTGCCTTTGTAGCGCCGTGGTATACAGAAGAGACGTTAAAAACAACATTGCATATGCTTGAAGACTTCTTAATCCCCATCTTGTTACATAAAGAGATAGGGCATCCAGATGAAGTCAGTGCTTTGTTCTCCCCTATTCGTCGTAATTGCATGGCGAAATCCTTTATTGAAGGGGCTATTTGGGATATTTATGCTCAACAAACGAAGCAATCACTTGCTCAAGCGCTAGGCGGAGTTAAGGAACAAATAGAGGTAGGTGTTAGCGTAGGTATTCAATCTTCCACAGATGCATTAATTGAATTATTAAAAGGCCATGTAAATAAAGGCTATAAACGAGTAAAAGTGAAAATTAAGCCCGGTCACGATGTAGAAGTTATTCGTGCTATTCGAGCTGAAATGCCAGATCTGCCTTTGATGGTAGATGCTAATTCTGCGTATACATTGAACGATATGGATGTATTGCAGCAACTGGATGCATTTAATCTATTAATGATTGAGCAGCCGTTAGCTGTTGATGATATTGTCGATCATGCTAAGCTACAGCGAAAGTTAAAAACGCCTATTTGCTTAGATGAAAGCATCACCTCCTACGAAGATGCTCGAAAAGCTATAGAGCTTGGTAGTTGTGGTGTTATTAATATAAAAATAGGACGTGTAGGCGGTTTAACAGAAGCAAGAAGAATTCATGATTTATGTAAGGAAAATAATATTCCTGTTTGGTGTGGCGGTATGTTAGAGGCAGGAATCGGACGAGCACATAATATTGCATTAACATCGCTTTCTAATTTTGTGTTGCCTGGGGATACTGCAGGCTCTAGTCATTATTGGTATGAGGATATCATTACACCTGAAGTAATTGTAGAGGATGGTTATATTCGTGTGCCGCAAACGACCGGAATTGGATATACACCTAATATGAAAGTAATCGATAAGTTAACAATCAGTAAGAAGGTCTATCAATAATAGGTTCATCACCAAATGTTGTGGATGGCTTTTGATAAAACGTCTACTATATAAATAAGTTGATTGGAGTGGAGGCTGGACGCCCCTAAGAAGCTTTGCTCTGTGCGAAAGCGTAGCGACAGCAACAATTGTTTTATCTGTGCGAAAGCGTAGCGACAGCAACAACAAAGCGCCCAGTCGGAATGGAAATCAACCATACGTTTTGGTGATGATCCCAATAATAGGATAAACAGGGAGAGAACTGATTGAAAAAAAGTTTGCAAATCGGTGGTGCCTATGTAGGAATTATCGTCGGTGCGGGATTTGCATCAGGACAGGAAATCGTACTATATTTTACGAGCTATGGCTTTCAAGGAATTTATGGTGCACTTATTGCTACAGTTGGATTTGCCTTTGTAGGGATGTGCATTGCTCAAATTAGCTCAAGATTACGTACGACATCGCACAAAGATTTAATTTATCAAATTTCAGGTAATGCTGTAGGTTTGGTGATGGATTATTTACTATCGCTCTTCTTATTCGGTGTAGCAGTAATCATGTTTGCAGGAGCAGGTGCTACGTTACATCAAATGTTTGGACTACCAGTTTGGCTGGGGAGCATTTGTATGATTGTACTTACTATAGCGACAGTTATGATGGATGTGAAGAGCATCATAAACGTTATTGCAATTGCTACACCCTATCTGCTAGCAATTGTCTCGATAATAGCAATCTATTCATTAGCTACGATGGATTTAACCTTTGTCGAACAAGCTGTTATTGCACAACGAGCACAGGTAAGTTCTACAAGCTGGTGGGTTACTGCTGTACTGTATTTGTCTTTTAATATCGGTGTATGTTTTTCGCTTTTAACTGTTATGTGTGGGTCTATTCGCAATGAAAAAGTGGCAGGGCTGGGAGGTATTATTGGTGGGATTTTGCTTGGAGCTTTAATTCTACTTATTAACCTGTCTCTTCTTGCAAAAATGAATGTAATCGTTGGCATTGATATACCAATGCTAGCTTTGGCAAATGAAATTCATCCTCTGATTGGTCTATTGATGTCCTTTTCATTATTAGGGATGATTTATAATACAGCAGTGGGGATGTTCTATTCATTTATGGTGAGATTTTTAAAACCTAATAAGGCTAGTTTTAAGGTAACTGCCGTTTTTATCGGTGGTTTGGCCTTTTTAGCAAGTCTTGCCGGTTTTACAACGCTTGTAGCTAAGCTATATGCTGTCATGGGATATGTCGGTTTTATATTAATCATTTTAATTATTTTTGCATGGTTAAAAGGCGTTCGACGAATAGCTTAACTTCTTCAGCTGAAGTATCTCATTTCTATAGGTGATAAGATGAATGTGGTTTTAAGTCACTTTTCCGTGGGTGTCCATACATCCGCTAAAATAGAGAAGCTCAGTCAAAACACGTTGCTGACACTGCGTTAGCACTACGCTTTCGCGCAAAAAACTTCTGTTGGCCCAAAGCCTCCGGCGGATGTCACAGAATCGGAAAGTAGTTAATAAAGGATGTTAGCCTAAAAATCATCGCATCCATGCGATAACGGCTAACTGACCTGCATCGGTAAAAACGCCACGTCCTGTGGCATTACCGAAATGACCGACATCGTGTCGGCCCTCACGCAGGCCTAAGCACAAAGCCGATTCCGGACGCATTGTTTATCTGTAGTGAAAGCGAAGCGGCAGCTACAAATGTTTACTGCGCGAAAGCGAAGCGGCAGCGGCAGGCATAATTAATTTGATAAGGTAATTGAGAAGAAAACAGTATTTTATTCTCAATTACCTTTTTATTTGTGTAAAAAATGTAGAAATTTTAATCTTCAGAAATAACACTAAATGTAAATATTCCGTTGAGAATACTCATTTTTTAAGGATTCTCAAATAAAACGAGAATAATTCTCAATTGAAGGTTGACTGAGAATAGAAACACGCTTATAATGAGAATCGTGAGTAATGATAATCATTTTCAATGAGTGTTACGAGCAAAAATGAATCTACCGGGGATTACAATGAAAAAAAGATATCTTTTAACAGCAACTGTTGTGCTGTCTATAGTTTCACTATTTATCGGAGTAGTTGATATAAAACCGAGTGATCTATTAGACTTCGAATCAGAAGAAACTAGACTATTTTTTATTAGTCGTATACCGAGACTTGTAGCAATTTTGTTAGCAGGTGCAGGTATGAGTATTGCTGGTTTAATTATGCAAAGCTTAAGTAGGAATAAGTTCGTGTCACCAACGACAGCAGGTACGTTAGATGCTACAAAGTTGGGGATATTAATTTCGATGATGTTTTTCACAAATGTCTCGTACTTTCAAAAAATTTCCTTCGCTTTCATATTTGCTTTAGCCGGCACATTATTGTTTATGCAAATATTAAATCGAATAAAGTTTAAAGATGCGATCTTTATACCGCTTATTGGCTTAATGTTTGGGAATATCCTTTCGTCAATTACAACGTTCTTTGCGTATAAGGCGGATATTATCCAAAACATTTCTGCATGGTTACAGGGAGATTTCTCATTAATGATGAAAGGTCGTTATGAGCTTTTATACATAAGTGTACCCGTGCTGATTTTAGCTTACATTTATGCGAACCGTTTCACAGTGGCAGGAATGGGTGAGGATTTTGCAAAAAACCTTGGTCTTTCCTATAAATTCGTTGTGAATTTAGGTTTAGTGTTAGTAGCACTTATTTCGACGACGGTGGTGCTAACAGTTGGTGTGATACCGTTCCTTGGTTTAATCATTCCAAATATAGTTTCGCTGTTCAAAGGGGATAACCTTGCTAAGACATTGCCTCATACAGCATTACTAGGTATGTCGTTCTTATTATTCTGCGACATTATAGGGCGTGTGCTGATTTTCCCTTATGAAATTCCGATTAGTATGACAGTCGGGGTCATCGGAAGTGCGATCTTCCTAATTATGTTATTTAGGGGGAAAGCATATGCGTAACCGTACAAAAATGTTGATTTTACTAGGTTTGGCTGTAGCATCTATTTTACTGTATGTATTTTATGGACTTAATGGTAACTATCATTACGCGTTTCCTCGTCGCATTATTAAAGTGGTAGCGATGTCGTTAACAGGGATTGCGATTGCTTATTCAACAGTAGTCTTTCAAACGATTACACATAACCGTATTTTAACGCCGAGTGTAATGGGACTTGATGCATTATATATGATGGTTCAAACGTTCATCTATTTCTTCTTTGGCTCTATGTCGATATTCGTAATTAATGCAAAATACAATTTCTTACTAGCTGTTTTAGCTATGGTTGTCTTTGCGGTGATTTTTTATCGCGTATTGTTCAAGGAAGGAAAACGTCCGATTTATTTCTTGCTGCTTGTCGGTATGATTGTCGGAACGTTTTTGGGAAGCGTAACTACATTCTTCCAAGTTTTAATAGACCCGAATGAGTTTTTAAGCTTACAAAGTAAAATGTTTGCAAGCTTCAACAATGTCAATTCGGATTTAGTATGGCTTGCAGGTGTTGTCATAATCATTACCTTTATTTATGGCTGGCGTCACATGAACCAATTAGATGTAATGTCTCTTGGACGTGATACAGCAATTAATTTAGGGGTACCGTATGACAAGCTTGTACAGCGTATGCTCATTTTATCTTCAATATTAATTGCTGTTTCTACAGCTCTTGTTGGGCCAATTACATTCTTTGGCTTAATCGTGGCAAATTTATCGTATCAATTTTTCAAGACGTACAAGCACTCTGTGATAATCGCAGGTTCTTGTGTGATGAGTATTGTAGCTTTGGTCGGTGGACAGTGGATGGTCGAACGTATTTTTAATTTCGATACAACACTAAGCGTTATTATAAACTTCGTAGGTGGCGTGTACTTCATCTACTTATTATTGAAGGAAAGTAGGTCAGCAGGATGATCCAAGTAAAAGAAATCTCTAAGTTTTTTGGGAAAAAACCGGTCATTCAAGATGTCAGTGTCGACGTTGCACCAGGGAAAATTACGTCTTTTATTGGACCGAATGGCGCAGGTAAATCAACATTGCTTTCAATGGTAAGCCGTTTACTTAATGCAGACACTGGGGAAGTATTACTCGATAAATCAGATGTACGTCGTTGGAAATCGGACGATTTTGCGAAGCGAGTATCCATTTTAAAACAGTCAAACTATATGAATGTTCGCCTAACAATTCGTGAGCTTGTTTCATTTGGGCGTTTTCCTTATTCGAAAGGGAATTTGAAGCCTGAGGATGAGCTAAAGATTGATGAAGCAATTCAATATATGAATTTAGAGGATCTTCAGCACAATTATTTGGATGAATTATCTGGTGGTCAACGTCAACGTGCATTTATTGCAATGGTTATTGCGCAGGATACAGACTATATTTTGCTTGATGAGCCGCTTAACAACTTAGACATGAAGCACTCTGTGCAAATCATGAAAATTTTGCGAAAGCTCGTTGATGAGCTGGGGAAAACGGTTGTCATCGTATTACATGATATTAACTTTGCTTCCGTATACTCTGATCATATTGTCGCATTAAAAAATGGACGTGTTGTCAAAGACGGTCCAACAAATGACATCATCAACTCTGATGCGCTTAAGGAAATCTATGATATGGATATCCCTGTTCAAGAACAGGACGGCTGTCGCATTTGTGTATATTTTAACTCTTAAAAAAATAATAGATGGAAATGTCCATCTGAAAAATAAAGGAGCAATTTTACAATGAAAAATTGGAAATTACTTACTGTATTAATGGCGATGATGCTATTAGTATTAGCTGCTTGCGGTTCTAAAGATGAAGCAAAAAAAGAAGATAAAGATTCTTCAACCGATAACAAGTCTGCAGTGGATCAAAAGGAAGAAGCTACAGCTTACCCACTAACAATCCCAGCTATCAAGGATGGTAAAGAAACTTTTAAAGAAGTAACGCTTAAAGAGCAACCAAAGAATGTTGTTGTATTTGACTATGGTTTCCTTGATACTTTAGATGCTTTAGGTGTTGAAGTTGCAGGGCTTCCACAAAAATCAGTTCCAAAATACTTAAGCAAATATACTGATAAAAATTACGTAAATGTTGGTTCTTTAAAAGAGCCTGATTTTGAAGCAATCTCTTCTATGAATCCAGACATTATTTTCATCTCTGGTCGTCAAGCATCTGCTTACGATGAATTATCTAAAATTGCGCCAACTGTATTTGTAGGTGTAGATGATCAAAATTTCGTGGAATCATTCAAAGAAAAAACTGAATTAGCTGGTAAGATTTTTGGTAAAGAAAAAGAAGCTGCTGATGCATTTGCTGCATACGAAGCAAAAGTAGAAGAAGTTAAAGCTAAAACAGCTTCAGCTAAAGAAAAAGCTTTAATCGTTTTAGCAAATGAAGGTTCATTATCTGCATATGGTCCTGGTTCACGTTTCGGTGTGATTCATGATGTATATGGTGTGAAAGCTGCTGATGAAAAAGTTAAAGTCGATACACATGGCGACAATGTAAGCTTCGAATATGTACGTGACACAAACCCAGATATTTTATTCGTAGTTGACCGTGATGCTGCTGTAAATCCAGAAGGTGAGTCTGGTACAAAAGCTGCAATTGAAAACGAAATTGTTGGTGCTACTAATGCTGCGAAAAACGGTAAAATCGTTTATTTAGATCCACAAGTTTGGTATTTATCTGGTGGCGGTTTAACTTCTGAAACTCAAAAAGTTGAAGATGTTCTAAAGGTGTTTAACTAATATGTTTGTACAAATTAAACGTATTGTCGTTACGGAAGGGAATTCGGATAAAGTCGTTGAGCGTTTTGGTGCAAAAAAAGATGGTCCATCATTGCTTGAACAACAGCCGGGCTTTGTTGATAAGCAAGTGCTTGTAAAAAAAGTACGACGTGGTGATGAAGAAGTGCTAATTGTGGTTCGTTGGGAATCAGAAGAAGCATGGAAAAACTGGGAGAAGAGTCCCGAACATATTGCTGGTCATAAAGCAAATGCTGGTAAACCGAAGCCTGATCATATCATCGAAAGTGGCCAAGAAGTTTATTATGTAAAAGGTTAATAATCAGAGGTGTCTCAAAGTTCATTTGAGGCACCTTTTTTCTTATGAATAGGACTAGAATCATTGCATTGCCTGATAGAAATAAATGATAGATAGTCAAAGTGGAGGATAGAGGTGCGAAGGTGACGGATAGAAGTTCAAGGGATAGATAGAAGTCAAAGCGACGGATAGAAAGGCTGGAGCGACGGAAAGAAAGATCAGAGCGACGGAAAGAAAGGTCAAAGTGACGGAAAGAAGCGCTAGAGTGTCGGATAGAAGTCAGGGCGACGGAAGGAATGGGTAGAACGACGGATAGAACAGTCAAAGCGACGGAAAGAAAGATCGAAGCGACGGAAAGAACCGCCAAAGCGACGGATAGAAGTCAGGGCGATGGAAGGAATGGCTAGAGCGACGGAAAGAAAGACCAAAGCGACGGAAAGAACCGCCAGAGTGACAGATAGAAGTCAGGGCGACGGAAAGAAAGGCTGGAGCGACGGAAAGAAAGATGAAAGCGACGGAAAGAAAGGTCAAAGTGACGGAAAGAACCGCCAGAGTGACGGATAGAAGTTAGAGCGACGGAAAGAAAGGTGAAAGCGACGGAAAGAACCGCCAGAGTGACAGATAGAAGTCAGGGCGACGGAAAGAAAGGCTGGAGCGACGGAAAGAAAGATGAAAGCGACGGAAAGT